>JASFVD010000348.1:0-3537 GCA_050050015.1 Anaerolineae bacterium
CCCGTTGGGAAGAGCGTACCTCGTGTGGACGCGTACGATAAGGTCACAGGTACAGCCCTGTTTGTGGACGACATGCAGTTTGGGCCCGGCCTGTATCACGCCCGACTGGTCCGCAGTCCCCATGCTCACGCCAGGCTCAAGGCAGTCGACGTTCAAGCGGCTCTGGAGGTTCCCGGCGTCAAGGGCGTGGTGACCGGCCGCGACGTGCCATCGCGCATAGGGCTGTACCTTGTCGACCGTCCGATCTTTGCGGACGACCGCGTCCGCTGTGTCGGCGATCCAGTTGCGGGCGTGATCGCCACCAGTGAGGAAACCGCCGTGCAGGCCGCCCGCCGAATCGAGGTGGAGTACGAGCAGCTGCCAGCCGTCTTCGATCCGGTGGAAGCGGCACAGCCGGATGCACCTCTGCTCCATCCCAACCTCGGCGATTACGAGGTCGCCAACTTCATCTTCCCTGAACCCGGGACCAACATATCGGAGCATTTCAAGTTGCGGAAGGGTGCTGTCGAGTCTGCCTGGCCCCACTGCGCTGCGGTCGTCGAGAGCACCTTCCGTCTGCCAAACATCCAGCACGTCACCATCGAGCCCCACGCGGCAGTGGCAGCGTGGGAGCCATCGGGCGAAGTCACACTGTGGACCAGCTCTCAATCGCCTTTTGCCCAGCGAGATCTGATTGCTCAGAGCCTGGGCATCCCTCACGGCAATCTGCGCGTGATCTCCCCCTACGTCGGGGGAGGGTTTGGCGGAAAGGCCGGCGTGTCGATGGAGGTGTACGCCGTGGCCATGGCCAGAACTGTCCAGGGTCACCCGGTGAAGCTCCGCATGACGCGGGAAGAGGAGTTCATCGGCACGACCGTGCGACAGGGTCTGGTGGCCCAGACCAAAATCGGCTGCGATGCCGAAGGTAACCTGCTGGCGATGGAGACGCGCTACTACTTCAGCGGTGGTGCCTACAATGACTACGGCGTCAACATCGCTCGGGCAGCAGGGTACTCCTGCACGGGTCCCTACGATATCCCGAATGTCAAGGGAGACTCCTACTGCGTCTATACGAACTTGCCCATTGGCAGCGCTATGCGCGGGTTTGGCATGCCCGAGATCCACTGGGGCATCGAGCAGATCATAGACCAGCTTGCGAACAAGATTGGCATGGACGCCGCAGAGTTCCGCCGACGCAACTGCGTCAGGACGGGCGATACCATCTTGACCGGCATGGAGATGCCGGCCATCGATCTACAGACCTGCATCGACAAGGTGACCGAGGCCATCGACTGGGATAGACGAGAACCGCCTACAGATGGGCATAGGGAACGCGGCAAGGGCATCGCTATCATGTGGAAGGCGCCGGCCATGCCCCCTAATCCAGGCAGCTCAGCTGTGGTCCGTTTCAATGAGGACGCGACGGTGAACGTCGAGATTGGCGCCCAGGAGCTGGGCCAGGGTGCCTTCACGGTTGCCGCACAGATGGCCGCCGAGGCACTGGGCGTGCCCTACGACTGGGTGCGGGTCTCCGCACCGGTGGACACGAAGTATAGCCCCTACGAGTGGCAGACAGTAGCTAGTCGCATCACGTGGTCCATGGGCAATGCAGTCAAGACGGCCGCCGAGGACGCCAAGCGCCAGATCCTGGAGATTGTGGCCGACCACTGGGACGAGGATCCGGAGAACCTCGACATCAAAGACGGAAAGGTCATCTCATATCGGAGCGAGGAGGAACAGCCGCTCGAAGGAATGGTCGTCTACGGTCTGCCCAACGAGGACTTCGAGGGATGGAAGGGCGGGCCCATCGTGGGCCGCGGCAATTTCATGCCCACTTACGTGACTAATCTTGACCCCGAGACGGGCCAGGGCACGCGGGCAGTGGTCCATTACACCGTCGGTGCCCAGGCAGTGGACCTGGAGGTGGACACGCACACGGGTCAGGTGGACGTGCTCAAGATCGCGAGCGCATACGATGTCGGCAAGGCGATCAACCCGGACCTCATTATGACGCAGATTGAGGGCGGTGCCGTCCACGGCATGAGCTCAGCCTTTGAAGCTCTCAAGTTCGATGAGCAGGGACGGCCTCTCAACGCAAACCTGGTGGATTACCGGATCCTAAATGCCTCGGACGCGCCAAGGGAGATCCACGGTGACTACGTTGAGACGCCGCTCGAGGACGGTCCCTGGGGTGCACGAGGCGTGGGAGAGCACGTGATGGTGCAGACGGCGCCAGCCATCGCCAACGCGATCAATGATGCCCTCGGCATTCGCTTCACCGACCTGCCCCTCTCTGCGGAGAAGATCTACATGGCTTTGCAGGAGCGCAGGACGAAAGACTAGAGGGTCAGCCCGCGAGCGCCCAACCATAACAGGGGGCGACGCAAGCCGCATCCCCTCGCCCTGGCGACGTGTCAGATCGGTTTGGCAGCTCAGAGGGCAGAACGCATAAGGACGAATCCGGCAACCGCATCGGCGCCCGACGTGGCTCCGTGGGAGATGACTCCTCTCGCGGCCGCCCTCAGCGACCTCTCGTCTATGTCTAAGAGCTCGGTTAGCAGAGAATGCCACCGAGCGCTACACTCTCCCCGCGCTGCCGCTCGCAGAAATGCCGCAGAGAGCGTCGTCGTCCGGCCTTCGGCTGCCTCCAGGATGGCACGGCAGTACGCGTCGGGGTTCGGGTGGGCCAGCCACGCCCAGAGCATCAGGCCGGCGAGGAAGTCATCTCCACTCGGTGTAAGCCCGCCTCCCAGGCCAGCCAGCTTCTGTGCACCCTTCAGCAAGAGGCTCCTGTCGCCCGCCCAGCCTGCCTTCAAAGAACGCACGGCTTGCTGCGCAGCGGCGCCGCCGATGGCTTGCACGGAGTGACCATTCTGTGGTTGGTCCAACAGCGCGAGGAGGCTGCCACCGGCCCCTTCCTCCTCGCAGATGCGGCGGAGCTTCGACACGCGGTCTCCGGCCTTGGCCCAGCAGGCCCGAAGAGCGGCCCAGTCTGGCCGTGGCTCCCAGACCGCGGCCTCTGCGAGTCCGATCTCCAAGGCACCCACCTTCAGGCACGTTAGCCCCAGCCATGCGGGATCACCGGGCTCAGGCGCGGCAGACAGTGCGTACTCCCCACCCACCACCACGTTCAGTGGGCCATCGCCGATGCTCGGCGTGACGACGGCCAACACTTCTCCGGCAGGTGTCTCCAGGTCCCAGACATCGTCGAAAGTGGCCAGAACCCGGGCTGACGAGTCTGGCTCGTCCAAGACCCGCTCAAGGACGAATCGGCTGACGGAGCGAGCGACAGCGGGAGTTCCCATGAGTCCATTCTACTGGGGCCTGTCAACCGCGCAAGGCCACATCTCGTGAACACGGCCACCCGCCGATTATGGGTGCTGAGCCAGGACATTGTATCCACTCCAAGGGCCGAGGGCAACTGAGACATGATCGAGGAGGAAGGGCTGCTGATAGCGGATGTGATGATGGAGATGGGGCAGCTGCTGTTTGAGGAAGGCGTAGGGAGTCTGGTAGCCAAGAGATGAGTGCTCTCGGAGGTTGTTGTAGTAGTAGATG
>JASFVD010000349.1:0-3521 GCA_050050015.1 Anaerolineae bacterium
GACAGGTCTCGGCAGGGACTTGCCCACCCCTCCCTCCCTTCCGAGCTTCCCTGTCGTAACCCCTATCCTGCCGCAGCAGGAACCGTCACCTACCGTGGACCCTTCACCGACCGCGATTGCGACGGTCGAGCCCTTGCCAGAGACCGAATCTGCTCTGATTCACACGGTGCAGGCGGGAGACACTCTGTTGGGGCTGGCAAAGCAGTACAGCGTCCCCATGGCCGCTATCCAGCTCCAGAACGACCTGGGAGCCTCCACGGTCGTCCAAGCGGGACAGACCCTGGAAATCCCCGCCCAGGAGCCGTGGCAGAAGGCCTCTCCGTTCTGGATCCTCTACGAGGTCGGACCCGATGAAACCCTGATCGGAATAGCACGATCCTTCGACCTGGATCTTGATACGCTGCAGACCGTCAACCGGCTCGGTAACGCCGATCGGATAGCGGTGGGGCAGCATCTCATCCTGCCGCTGGAAGGGCCAGCGGCGCCACGCCAGTCAGACGCCATGGGTCCCACACTGGCCACCACGCCGCCAGAACCGTCCGCTACTCCTTGGCCGACCGCAACCCCCTCCCCTGCCGACGCAACGACACCGACATCGTCATCCTACGACAGCGATCCTTCCGCCGACGAACCCCTGCCACCGGCAGAACTGACGAATTGGCCGCGACAAATCGCCCAAATGATCAACGAGGTACGCTCCCAGCACGGTCTCCCCCCGCTCAGCTACAATAGGGCACTGGAGCAGGCTGCTCAGGCCCACGCCAACGACTGCGCCCGGCGAGGATGGTGCAGCCATACGGGATCAGACGGGGCAGACGTCCGGGCTCGCGTGATCCGCGCAGGATACGATGCCACTGGTTGGGCTGAGTGTTGGGCCCAAACGCAGACGCCCGCGAAGGCAGTCGAAGTGTGGATGAACGAGACACCCCCCAACGATCCACACCGCCGCACGTTGCTCAGCGATTGGCTCACCGAGCTAGGCCTGGGCGTATCGGAAGCAGACTGGGGCCACTACGTCATCGCCGACTTCGGACGCCCCTGAGGCTCTCACGTCACGGTCTTCGCCCGCCAGAAGGCCTACTCTCCCACCTTGACTCTCCATCCTGTGAGCCTATAATAGCCGCGGTTAACCATACCCCGGACCTTGAGGAGTTGACGTGGTCGGCGTGAGGCTCTCGGCCCTGACAGGCCAATGTCTCGGGCTCACGTCCCCTGAGAACGAAGAGAGATGGAACAGAACCTGGCATCCGCCGTTCAAGATTTCCGCAGCGCCCGCCTTCAGGCCAAGGTAGAGAGCATCGTAGCTCGGCTCACCGGCCGCTCGACAGAACTCCTTTCGTACGAAGAAGTCCGTCGAAGCCTGAGAGTCCGCGAGCGATTCTCACAGGAGCTTGAGGACATCCCGCTCGACGCCATTGTGGGGAGCGTCGGGCGCTACAAGGACTTCACGCGGAGCTTTCTGCCCAAGAAGGAAGGCACCAGGGACCGATGGGCGCGTGTCGAGGTAGCCATGACTGGTCTGGAAGGAGTGCCGCCCATCGAAGTGTACAGGGTAGGGGAGGCCTATTTCGTGCGCGATGGCAATCATCGAGTCTCCGTCGCCAGACAGCTGGGGGCCGACCACATCCAAGCGTACGTCACCGACGTTGAGACGAAGGTCCCGCTCTCGACTGACGTCAAGCCTGATGATTTGATTGTTAGCGCCGAGCTCGCCCGGTTCCTGGAGCACACTGGCCTGGACAGACTCCGTCCGCAGGCCGATCTACGAGCAACCGTTCCGGGACAGTATCGCGTGCTGGAGGAGCACATTGACGTGCACCGATACTTCATGGGCCTGGAACAGGAGCGCCGGATTCCCTACAAGGAAGCAGTGGGTCACTGGTACGACGAGGTGTATCTGCCGGTCGCGCAGTTGATCCAGCACCTCGGCCTCCTGCGCGATTTCCCGGAGCGTACGGAGACTGACCTCTATCTCTGGCTCTCCGAGCATAAGGCTGAGCTGGAAGAGGAGCTGGGTTGGAGCATTGCGCCTGACATGGCTGCCACCGATCTGGTGACTCGGTTCAGTCAGCAGCCGAGTCACGTGGTCAGGCGGATCGGCCAGAAGGTCCTCGACACGGTCACGCCCGATGAACTTGAGCTTGGGCCACCAACGGGCCGGTGGCGTAGGGAGCGCCTGGTCAGTCGCCAGGATGATCGGCTGTTCGCTAGCATCTTGGTCGCCATTCGGGGTGACGAGACCAGTTGGGCGGCACTGGATCAGGCTCTCGGTGTTGCACACCGAGAAGGCGCGCACCTGCAGGGTCTCCATGTGTTGCCTTCCGAGATGGAGGAGGAAACCCCTGAGGTCCACGCCATCCGCGCTGAATTCCAGCGCCGCTGCAAGGATGCCGCCGTTGATGGAAGTCTAGCCTTCGAGGTCGGTACAGTTCACCGCAGAATATGCGAGCGAGCGCGATGGGCCGATCTCGTGGTGACAGGCCTCAACTACCCTCCGGCGCCCCAACCTATGTCCAAGCTTAGCTCTGGCATCGTGAGCCTCATCAGACGGTGCCCCAGTCCCGTTCTGGTCGTCCCGGGTGGTCCCTCCCCGTTCCAGCACGCCCTCCTCGCCTACGACGGTACGCCGAAGGCCAGGGAGGCTCTGTTCGTCGCCACCTACATCGCGGGACGCTGGGGAGTCGCGCTCACTGCCGTCTCCATTCCGGAGGGTGACCGGGTCACCTCAGACACGCTAGACGAAGCGCGCGACTATCTCGAGGCTCACGGCGTCAGCGCCGAATACCAGGTGGGAGGAAGGCAAGACAAGGGAGCCATCGCCGACGCGATCCTCAATGCGGCAACCGACGCGAGTTGCGATCTGATTCTAATGGGGGGATATGGCGTCGGCCCGATGGTAGAAGCAGTGCTCGGCAGCACCGTCGACCGCGTGCTCCGCAGCAGCGCCCGGGCTATGTTCATCTGTCGGTGATAGGGGCTCAGCCCTATGAGGCAGCACTCGGTTGATCGCCGGCTCTGGGGCAAGGTCGCCCTGCTCATCGCTATCACCGCCTGTGCCGCCTTCTTCCGCCTTTACCGGATTGAGGACTTGCCGCCAGCTGACGGCTACGACGCTGCCTACTATGGCGTCGACGCCCTGGAGCTGCTTCAGGGCCAGCGTCCGCGCATCATGTACCCGCCAAATCGGGAGCCGCTCTTCAGCTACCTTGTCACTGCCTCATTCCTTCTCCTTGGTGCCTCAACGAAAGCCATCCACGTCACGTCGGCCGTCGTCGGAATCCTAAGCATCCCGGCCGTCTTTCTGGCAGCCGAGGTGCTCGCTAAGGACTCGGAAGATCCGCTGAAGACCTGGGCCGGGCTGGTGGCGGCTCTCATGATGGCCATCTCCTACTGGCATCTGAACTGGAGCAGAATCGGTGTGCGGGCGGTCTTGGTCCCTCTCTTCGGCGCTGGGACGATCGCCTCCCTATGGCACGGCTTGCGCAAGGAGAGACGTTGGGGCTTTGTCGTATGTGGAGTCT
>JASFVD010000350.1:0-3521 GCA_050050015.1 Anaerolineae bacterium
GATGGTCGGCGTATTCGACCGGGCGGCGACCGAAGTGCTCCAGGCAGAACGCCTCTTCGTCCTTCGTCTCGGCCAGATGCGTGTGCAGCATCACACCGTAGGAGCGGGCAAGTGCCGCTGACTCCCGCATCAGCTCTGGGGTGACCGAGAAGGGAGAACAAGGCGCTACAACGATGCGCACCATGGCACCGGGACTCGAATCGTGATACGTCTCAATCACGCGTTCTGTATCCCGGAGAATGTGACCTTCATCCTCGACGACCTCGTCTGGCGGTAGGCCACCGTCGCTTTCCCCCAGACTCATCGATCCGCGGCAGGGCTGGAAACGGATGCCGATCTCCTGCGCCGCCCGTATCTCATCATCGATTCGACAGTCGCCCGGGTAGATGTAGAGGTGATCCGACGCAGTGGTGCACCCGGAGAGCATCAGCTCGGCCAAGCCCACCTGGGCGCTCGTGTGGATCGCCTCCGGTGTCATTCCGGCCCAGACATCGTAGAGGGTCTTCAGCCATCTGAAGAGCGCGGCGTCCTGGGCGCCTGGCACAGCGCGCGTCAACGTCTGATACAGATGGTGATGCGTGTTGATCAACCCGGGCAGGACGATCATTCCACTCGCGTCGACGACCTGATCGGCTTGCTCTGGCACAGCAGACATCGGTCCAACTTCCTCGATCAGGCCGTCCCGCACAAACAGGCCGCCGCCCGGGATGCGACGGTTCGCCTCTCCGCGGCCCTCCATCGTCACCAGCAACTCAGCGTCCTTCAGCAACAGGGTGGACAAAGCAGACCTCCTTGGTTGTGCTCGCCGGAGGAGAGACACCGAAAAGAATCAACAGGTCGGCAGAGAGCGAACGCCAACTGTCCGCCTTCTATCAGCTTCCGCCAGCTCTGGCCTCAGCAGTGTAGCATGCGCGAATCGATTTGGCAAAGATCCCACATCGAAACACGCTCGGTTCTGGTCACAAGGCACTGCTCTCATGCAGGCGCCTCTCCTGGTCGCTGGCTGACTGGCAACCTGGCCGTGACCTCGGTGTCGACGATCTTGAAGCTTTCCTGCCGCACCGATCTCTTGGCGCAGTTGAACCACGCCAGAGAATCTCGAGAGCAGCGGTGTGTCGTCTTTTCCGGCGTGCGGATCCTGGGTATAATGACAGGGTCGTATGATCGGCCTGTCAAAGCCCCTGGCTCTTGCGCCACCAGGACTCGCACGATACACTCGGCACCAGCTACCATTCGGCGCGCAAACCCGTCCGGAACCAACCATGCAAGGGAACAGACTGGTCGCCCGTTTCATCCGTCAAACGAGGTGGAGACAGCTGCCACAGTCCGTTCAGTACGTCGCCCGCTTGGCCTTGCTGGACACCGTGGGCGCCACGCTGGTCGGCACACTGACGCCGATCAGCAGAATCACGTCCCAGTATGCTGAAGAACGCTGGCCGGGAGAAGAAGCCACGATTCTTCTCCACGGTCGCCGCGCCTCGGCGGTCGGGGCGGCCTTCGCCAATGGGTACGCAGCCAACGGCATCGACATCGACGACTGCGGCCTGTACACGAAAGGTCACCCCGGCGTGCAGATCGTGCCGACGGCCCTGGCCGTGGCCGAGAGCGAGGGCTTAAGCGGCGCCCAGTTGCTGACCGGCGTGGTCGTAGGCTACGAGGTGGCGCTTCGCGCCGCGCGTATCTGGCACGCCGCGCACGATGTCTACCAGGCGTGCGGCTCTTGGGGCTCCGTGGCCTGCGCAGCCACCGCTGCTCACCTCATGAGACTCGACGAGGATCAGACGCGTCACGCACTGGGAATCGCTGATTATCACGCCCCCAACCTGCCCATGATGCGTGACATCGACGATCCAGCGATGGTCAAACACGGCATCGGCTGGGGAGCGATGAACGGCATCGTGTCCGCTGAACTTGCCGAGCGCGGGTTCACCGGCGTACCGAGCCTCTTCGGTTTCGATGAATACCAGGACTGGGTCGCCGATATCGGCGAGAACTATCTCATCGACGGCGGCGTGGCGTGGAAACGGTACGCCTGCTGCGCCTGGGATCACGCCGCGATCCTGGGAGCGGAACAGCTCATGCGGAAACACGAATTCGAGGCCCACGACATCGCGCACGTACGAGTGGAGACGTTCCACGAGACCCTAAGGTTGGGCACGATGCTCCCACTCACAACCGAGCAGGCCCAATTCAACTTGGCTTGGCCACTGGCGGCCTACATCGTGGACGGCGAGATTGGCCCCAGCCAGGTCCTCGAGCACGCACTCCAAAGGGAAGATATCCGCGACTTGGCCGGGAGGATTGAGGTTGTGGAGACCAGCCAGATGAATGAGCTGTACCGCCTGGCCTGTAAGGGCGATCCCCGAGGCAAGTACGTCAGCAAAGTGATCGTGGAGCTGGTGGATGGACGGACCGTGGAGACGGGGCTCGTGGAGGGCGAAATCAATTTCCCACAGGAGACGTGGGATGCCGAGAGTCTGGAGGAGAAATTCCGCTGGCTGGTCAGTCACGTGCTGGACCAGGACCGCACCGACAAGCTGGTCGAGATGCTCGGAGCGTTTGAGCGTGTGTCGGACGTGCGAGAGTTGACTGAGTCGCTGACCGCATAGGCTCTCTTACTCGTGCCCCTGGAGGTGGGAGCCGACGGTCCCACATTCCGAGCGACTACGGAAGGAGACGGCATGAAAGCAGTACAGATCGTCGAGATCGGAGCTCCGCTGGAGGAACGCGAAGTGCCCGCACCAAAGATCGGGAATCGAGACGTACTCGTGCGGGTCAAGGCCGCCGGCATTTGCCACTCCGACGCCCACTACCGCGCAGGTAACTCGCCAGTCGGCCCGCTGCCCATCACGCCGGGTCACGAGGTGGCCGGCATCGTGGAGAAGGCGGGAGTCGACGTCACGAACGTGGCGGTCGGCGACCGAGTGTGCCTGCACTATCTGATCACCTGCGGCGACTGCCAGTACTGCGTCCGAGGGAACGAGCAATTCTGCGTCAGAGCCTCGATGATTGGGAAGTACCGCGACGGAGGCTACGCAGAGACCATCGCCGTCCCCGCGCGGAGCGCCGTCCCCCTGCCTGAGAAAGTTCCGTTCGAACAAGGAGCAGTCCTGATGTGCTCGTCGGCGACCTCGTTCCACGCTCTTCGCAAGGCACGGCTACAGGCCGGCGAGAGCGTGGCCGTCTTCGGCGTGGGAGGGTTGGGTATGTCCGCGATCCAGCTCGCCGACGCGATGGGAGCGCTCGACGTCTTTGCCATTGACATCAATCAGGAACGCCTAGCCATGGCGGAGGATTTCGGGGCTATTCCCGTCAACGCCTCCGAGGTAGACCCGGTGGAGGAGGTCCGCAGCTTGAGCGGCGGAAAGGGCGTGGACGTGGCCCTGGAGATCATAGGGCTTCCCACAACGATGCGCCAAGCAGTACGGTCCCTAGACATCTTGGGCCGCGCGGTAATGGTCGGCATCACCTCGGAACCACTGCAGGTGGACACGTACCGTGAGCTTCTAGGTCGCGAGGCC
>JASFVD010000351.1:0-3507 GCA_050050015.1 Anaerolineae bacterium
ATCACCACGTCCAGGAGCAGCAGATCAGGACTTCGGGTCTCGAGTTGAGAAAGCAGATCCACGCCGTTCAGGACGGAGCTGACCCGATATCCTCGCTCCCGGAATCTGCTCTGCAGGGCTGCCGAAAAGACACGGTCGTCATCGGCGATCATGATCTCGCGCACAGCTCGCTCCTCAGCTCTATGGGCAAAGCCTCTTGGTCGCCCCACATCTTGAGAGGGATGGGGGCCCCTCCTTTCGCATCAACCTCCTACACCTATGTTAGCAGTCCGGTGTTAGTCTGGCGTAACGAGGTTGTTACAGACTTGTTAGAACGGGTGCAGGGGGCGTTTTCAGGGAGGGAAGGGGTTGCAGCAGGGGTGCTCCAAGGCTTTATTTTCAGGGAGTGACGGCACAGCCGAGTCGCTCCGCCCAGGGGGTGCCGGCGGTACCGCGTGGAGGGCCGGGCATCAGCCTTCGAAACGGTATCCGAGGCCGTGGGCGGTCAGAATGTAGCGGGGGTTATCCGGGTCAGGCTCGATCTTCTGCCGAAGGCGCCAGACGTAGAGCCGCACGTAGCCCTTTTCGTCCGTGTACTCGAAGCCCCAGACGTGCTCCAGGATCTGTTCGATGCTGAGGAGGCGTCCGCGGTTCTGGACCAGGAAGAACAGGAGTTTCTGCTCCGTGGGGGTCAGATCGACGATCTCGCCGTCGCAGCGCACCTCGGCCCGCTCGGGCACGACTGCCAGGTAGTCGTCCGCGTAACTTGCCTCTCTCTTGCCATTCAGGTCAGACGATCCCGAGCGCCGCAGCACAGCTTCGATGCGGGCTTCCAGTTCCCTCATACTGAAAGGCTTGGAGACGTAGTCGTCCGCACCTAGCCTTAGGCCCTTGACCCGCTCGTCCTCTGTCTTGCGGGCTGTCAGCATGATTACTGGGACGCCCGTCATCTCACGGATGCGCTCGAGCACCTCCCATCCATCCAGCCCGGGCATCATGACGTCGAGGCAGATCAGATCTGGGTGACATTCGTACAATTTGCGCAGACCGTCGCGGCCTTTGTGGGCTTTCTCGACGCTGTAACCCTGTCGCTTGAAGTAGAACTCGAGAGCGCGGACCAGTCCTTGATCATCGTCGACAATGAGCAGTGTCGGCTTCGTGTCGTCGCTCAAATCTGTGCTCCAGTCCTGCCCCTCAATCGCGGGGTGGCAGATGAACGCCCGTCCACTGCGGCTATGGTACACTTACTCTAGGTATTTGGCAAGGAGGACATGGCCACCCGGGCAGGTTCGACTGACTTTTCTCGGCGGCGTCCGCTCCTAGCTTGGTCTACACGGCCACGTAGCACCCGCAGGCCTGGTCGAAAGAGAGGCGCGGGGCGCGCGGCGCATCCAGGTGGATGGCGGCTCTTATGGGTCCTGTCCTCTCTGTTGGGCGATTCAGCGGGTCTGACCAAGCCCCGGTCAAGGCGGCAGTAGCTGGTTTGCGCCTGTGCGGTTGTCAGCTCAGCGCGTATGTGAATCTGCTACGATGATTCCGCCGTGTGTCACTTGCGCGTTCACGAAGGGGGGAGTACACTTGAGAGCGTCCATGGAAATCGTGCTGCACGGGGTCGCCCCGGTGGCAGCGCATCGTCGCCCGAGCGCGAGTGTTGTAGTCTGTGAAGCCAGATGAGGAGCGCAGGTGGACCAAGGGACCATAGTCGTCATTGCCGTATCGGTGCTTCTCGCCGCGTGGTACGGTGGCGGTTGGCTTTACAATTGCCGACGGGGCCGCAGTCTGCGCACTTGGTTGGAAGCTGGCCTGAGTGTTCTCGATGGGGAGAGTGAGGTTGGTTGGATCGGTTCTTCCGCGTCGGGCGCTCGGATTATCGTGAGAAGGGCAAGACCCCCTTTTCGTCGGCTGGAGATGACCCTGCTGCTGGCGAACCGAGAGATCCTCCTTCTGTGGTTGGTGGACAGTTTGCGTGGCAAGCGGGACACGCTTATAATACGGGGGACACTCCGTTCACCTCGACGCGGAGAGGTGACGGTGGCCTCAGACGGACCGACGGACAAGGAGGCAGGGTCGTGGACGTGGCAGCATGGACCGGACGGGCTCAGCGTCGGATATCGGGGCCTAAACGGGCAGCGCATGGCGGCCACGCTCGAACCCTGGCTCGATGCCTACGGATCTCACCTACATCGATTTCACTGGCGCAAGCAAGATCCTCACGTCAATCTCCAACTGAGAATCGCCGGACTACTCGACACGAAAGCCGAGACCCTTCTTACTGATCTGAGCAACGCTTTGCGGGCTTAGGGCGAGTGCGACGCTTATCAATTCTGGTGATATGCCGGTTTCCCGACGTCGGGAGGGCGGCAAGAGGTCGAATCAAGCCATTGGGGAAGACCTCATATCGGGGGCGAGAGGAGGTGGTTGAGAGGCAAAGATGAACACACCAATATCGGGTCTGAATCGAATCAAGCATTCCCTGGTCGAACGCATTAAGGAGGCAATAAGAGCATGAATGCGATCGTTGTTCTGGTTATTGCGGCTGTTGGCCTCGCCGTCGGCTACTTCGTCTACGCCAGGAGCATCCACAGAAACGTCATCCGACCCGACGACAGCAAGGCCACGCCGGCAAAAATGTATATGGACGGAGTCGATTTCACACCGGCCAGTCGTAACGTTCTATTTGGCTATCAGTTCAAGTCGATTGCAGCACTGGGTCCAATTGGAGGCCCTATTGTAGCAGCGCAGTACGGCTGGCTTCCGGGTCTGCTGTGGATCATTCTGGGCACCTTCTTCATCGGCTGGGTCCAGGACTACGCGAGCATTGTAGTACCGATGCGTGAGGAAGGAGACACCTTCGGTGCCTTGAGCTACAAGCTCATCTCACCACGCGCCCGCAACATCCTCTTGATCTTCATTTACCTGTACTTGCTCCTCATTATGGGGGCCTTCGGCCAGGTGATCGGCATCAACTTCATGTCGACGCCTACCGTGCCGTTCGGCCTCCTGTCTATTCTGTTGATGGGGATCTTGGCAGGGCAGATGACGTACAAGTGGAAACAAGACATAGTCCTTACCACCGTGATCACGGTCGTCGTGGCGCTACTAGGCATAGTGGTGGGGCAAACGCCCGGCGTGGCGAATGTCTTCGCGGGACTTAACCAGTCACTGGGCGCGACGGGACAGAAGTACTTCTGGTCCATCGCATTCGCCGTCATCTGCTACCTGGGTGCCGTGCTACCCATCTGGCGCTGGGCTCAGCCCACGAACTACGTCTCGTTCTGGATCGTGGCGCTGGGGATGGCAGGTGGGATTCTGGGCATGATCGTCTGGACCTTCCAGGGCGGCGCGACCTTTGGTGACTTCCCGGCTTTCACGAGCTTCAACGTGGCTGGCCTCGGGCCTTTGTGGCCGATTCTCTTTGTCACCATCGCCTGCGGTGCCGTCTCCGGCTGGCACAGCCTGGTCTCGAGTTCCGGCACGGCGCGGCAGATCGAGAAGGAGAGTGACGCGCTCCCGGTGGGCGGGGGTGCT
>JASFVD010000352.1:0-3503 GCA_050050015.1 Anaerolineae bacterium
ATGACGACTCAGCCAACGTCTTGATGTATGCCACGGATGTCGGCTCCGGCGGGAATTGTGGAGTCCTGGGTTCTGCCCAGTGTGACGAGATCGACACGATGCCAGAGGACTACCACCCGGTGGGGATATCCATGGCCCAGGACGCGGCTGGCTACCCGGTCATTGCCTATCAGGCGGTGGATACCTCGCTCAACCTCGCCCGCCCGCTCGATGCCCTCGGTCTCCCGCCAGGTGCCGGCAATTGTGGTCCGGAGGTGGGGCTGTTCCGCACGTGGCTCTGCGAGACCATTGATCGTCACGGGTGGTGGATCAACTACCGCAACGGTGACTTTGCCTCAATTGCTGTCAGCAACTCGGGACTGGCAACCGTCGCCTACTATCGCTACTACGTCGATCATGCCAACGGCAATCTGGTGGTGGCCCAGCAGCGCATGCAGGTCTTCCTGCCGTTGGTCATCAGGAACTGACCGGACGGACCGCGCAGGTCGGGGGCTCCGCGTGAGCGTCAAGGCTGGCGACCTCGATGGCGAAGGCCGGTGGATCAACCGAGCAGACGCTTGCCACCAACCGCCAGTAGCCCCGGTGATCCTTATGCGGGGCTCGGGACGGCGATGCTCAAGCAAACAAGGTGTCCAGATTGCGCGCGTACACGGGGAGCGCTTGCCTCCAAGCGGATAATCCAGATGAGGGAGGAAGGTCATGATCACGTGGCGTGGCAAGAAACGACTCGGGGCGATCTGGATGCGTGATGGCGTCCCGCTGCGTGGAGTGCTCAGAGCGCTCCTCATCATCGTCGCGGTTGCGACCGTTCTCTTGCTCTCGACTCAACTGGCCCGCGCGCTTATGGGCGGAGAGGGACTGATGTGGTTAGTGTCGCCCGACGAGCCAATCGTGCTGGAGGTATGCTGGGAGAATCCCCAGCCTGCCGATGCAGCGAGCCGGGAATGGGCCCGGCTGGCTCTGAAGAGGAGTTGGGAGAGGTATGCTCGCGTCATCTTTGTGGGCTGGGGCGAATGCCAGAACGAGGAGAGCGCCATTCCGCCGCCCCACACTCTGGGACCGAGGCGACCTGGCTTGGGCGACGAGAACATCAAGATCCAGATCACGAGCTCGGGAGGAGGTCAGAACCCGGCGCACGGATCCTGGGGCGACCACCAGAAGTCGGGCGTGATCCTGAATCTATACTGCGGACAGGCTTGCGTCGAGCATCTAGCCATTCACGAGATTGGCCACGCCCTGGGCTTCTATCACGGGGAGGAGCGCACCGATTGGCCGAGCACGCCTCAGTGCCCCGAGCAATGGTCTGGCCACACGACGAGCTGGCCGTGGTGGCCTATTCCTACGGAGAGACGTTGGGGCGATCCGGATGAGGATTCGACGATGGCGTACTGCTCCGGGACGTCAACCGAGCTAAGCCCGATTGACGTCGCTGGCGTGCGGCGCGCCTACGAGCGGCGCCTGCCGGGCACCATGCTCTCGCCCGTCGCTTCCCTGTGTCTGAGCTCTCACGCCAGTGAACCGAACGGTGACACGGCATTTGGCTGGGAATGCGATGAGGCGTTCGACGACCAAGAATGGGTATACGATTGGGTCATGAATTCCCTCCACATCGAGGAGCCCGACACGGTCGGAAACCCGCGCTGCCTGGACGTCGACAGCCTCGACTGGACGGACGTCCAGATCTGGGATTGCCACTATGGGGCAAACCAACAGTGGAGGTTCAAACGGGTTTTGCTGCGGGGGTACGGCGGTCTGTGCCTCACTCGCCCACAGTCTGGAACGGGACCCGTCACAATGGAGGCCTGCACGGGCGCGGACACCCAACTGTGGCGTCTTGATCCTGGCGACCAGTACGCCTCGATGCGCTTCAGGGCGGAAACCGCGCCAATCTGCCTGGCGGCGACGGGGAGCACGGGGAGTTCGGTCACGGCAGAGATCTGCGACGATGCGCTCCAGGTCTTCCTGCCGCTGGTGCTGAAGGGAGCAACAGTGCGCAGGCTCTCGGTTGTGAGGGAGCCCGCAGCCGCCCCCCAGGCATTGGCCAGCGGTGGCCAGGACTTCCATCTAATCTCCGGAGGCCAGATAAGGCTCCCGAGCGTGGGAGGCGGAACGCAGTACTGCTTCGACGTGCACGACGTCTGGGACAGCCAGTTCACCAGCGGCGAAGGCGGGCCTGCACCTGGTCAGCGGGTGCAGGCTTTCCCGTGCTACAGCAGCCAACTGAACCAGCGATGGAATCTGACGGGTGACGTGACGTCAGTCAACAAGTGCCTGACCTTGAGCGGCGCCGCCGTCTCCAACGGCGCCAACGCGATCGTCTCGAGGTGCGACGGTGGCGCGGACCAGGACTGGGATTACTACTGGTAGACCGTGGCCCTCGACTCTGCGCGCCTGCGAGCAAGGTCGCCTTCTGTCAAGCTTGGCCAGCGAGCCGCTGTGTGAGGCGAAACCTGGGTTCCGGCCCTCGAGTTGACGGATCTGTTTGTCGCTGGGTCTTAGTGGCTGTCCTTGATACTGCTGGCTGCTCCCGCATAGTAGCCCAGCCCGCCTCTCGTCAGGAGCAGGATGGCGATTGCCATCACCCAGTAGACGGCCCCCCGAAGAACCATCCAGGTACCCAATCCGCCGAGCACATCCGTTGGCGTCGGGAAGAAATCGCCGACCACGTTCGTGCCGGCGTGGAACAGCATGACGGGAATCACGCTGCTGCGCGACCTGAGGTAGAGCCAGTTACAGATGACCGTCAGGGGAAGGATGTTGAACAGGTACCACCCGAGGGTCGTGTCGTAACGGTTCATGAGGGGCAAATGCCAGGCGCCATGGATGACGCCCAGGATGATGGTGGCCACGACGGGGTGGAACCTTTCGAGCAGAGCCGGGAGGGCGAAGCCTCTCCAACCCGGTTCCTCGTTGCCCCCAGTTAGAAGCGCCGTCGCTATCAGAGCTATCGGATACGTATACCAGAACATCGCTGTCGAGAGGGCCGGCCGGCCGCCCAGGACCCTGTACAGACCATACTGCGCCGCTCCTACCCCAATTGGGAGGAGGAGAGCGCCTGTGAGATACAGGATGCCGGGGATACGCAGCGTGAATACCTGGCGCAGCCACCGGCGCAGCTCGCGCTGTCCCCTGCCTATCAAGATTGTGATCACGGCCGCGAGGAACGGTCCGAAGGCGGCGAGAATGATGAAGAGCATCTCGAGACTCTCCGGCACAGTTGACAGAGTGGGAATCAGAATGCCCCACGTGATGCCAAATGCCAGGACAAAGTACAGCACTACTGTGGTAAGCGTGTACTGGGCTTGATCCTGGCTGGTGTCGGTCGTGTCCACGATTGTGTTTCCGATTCGTGCTGCCATCCCATCCTCTCCTCAAAGCCTGGTCACCGGCCTGTGACGCCTGTCATCAAACCCCTGGTCAGCTCGGTCTTGCTCCCACTCTCACCTTGCTGAGGTGACTGGTCAGCGATGAAGGTTTGTGCCTGTCGGCGGCAAGAGGCGCAG
>JASFVD010000353.1:0-3502 GCA_050050015.1 Anaerolineae bacterium
TGGCTGGATTCCAGTCCAGAGCAAGCAGGCACGATGAAAGAGCAATTTCAAAAAGGAGGCACAAAGATGTCACAGAAAGGTGAGATGAGATGTATCTGGCTTGTCACCGTGATTGTGATGCTGACAGCCCTCTCACTAGCCGGTTGCGCTAGAGTTGAGATCGTTGACCGGCCCTCTGCTTCCCTCGATAGTCCATCCCTCAGTAAGGTTAAGACTCCGACAGATGACCACGATTTGGCTGTACTGGCCATTGACTTCGACCCCTCGCTGGAATATGAGCAGATCATCTTCAGAAGCGAGCAGGCGACTTTGTTAGTAGCGGTGGAGAACGTTGGGCTTGAGACTGAGTCTGACGTTCAAGTGAAGGCGCGACTTTCCGCGCGCGACGACGATAATGTGATCCTAGAGAAGACTTGTCACATAGACAGCATCGCTCCCGGGCAGATCAAGATAGCTCGCTTCAGAGGTATCTCTCGAATTCCCTATCGCTCGGCCTATAACCTGAGAGTGTGGGTGCTGCCGGTACCCGACGAGGCTGGTCTGACCAATAATCAAAGGAGCTACGATCTGTACATAGAGAAGCCGCGCTGATGGCAAGACCTCTGCACCGCGCTGCCGACTTGGGCAGGAAGAGAGGTCTTCGGCCAGAATGAATGTGGATGAACCGTATGCTCTGCCGATGGCAGGCGAAAGGCGCTCGCTGTGAAGTTCAAGCTTGATAGGATAGCCCGCTACATCCCCATCCTAATCATCGCCCTAATCTTCGGTGTCTTGTTGGGCCTGCAATGGCAATCGCCCCCTGCCAGGTCTGCAACCTTGCCGGCGCTTGAGCGCGAGTCCGGACTTCTGACCATCAATCGCTTGGAGGCCGAACAGGCAGAACTGAAAGATGACATCGGGCGAATGCAGGAGCAGTTGGATGCGTATCGCCGCGAGCTGGCCGCCAACACGGAGATGTTGAGGGAGATCAACGCCGAGTTGGAGCGACAGAAAATGATGGCCGGGCTGTTGGCTGTCGAAGGACCTGGCGTTCAGGTGACGCTCGACGATAGCAGAAGCCGGTCGGGGGCGGCGGACTCCAACGACTACCTCATCCACGAGTACGACCTGCGCGATGTCGTCAATCTTCTGTGGATGGCTGGCTCCGAGGCCATCGCCGTCAACGATGAGCGGATTGTAGCGACCACTTCCATCTACTGCGTGGGCAGTACGATCATGGTCAACGACACGCGTCTGTCCCCTCCTTATCTGATTCAAGCCGTCGGCAGCCCCGTCGCCCAGGAAGATGTTCTGCTCAATCCTGGCTATCTCAACGGAATCAAGCGGAGGGTCGAGCTCTACGAGGTGCAGTTTGAGGTAGACAGAGTGGGGATGCTCACCTTGCCGGCCTACAAGGGAGGTTTCCCCATCCAGTATGCCCAGTTGGGAGAGTGAACTGGAACTATGAAGAGCCGTTCCGCACAACTGCTGTTGACGCTCGTCTGTTTCATTTTGGGCCTGTTGTTGGTGGCCCAATTTCGCACTCAGCAGATGACGGGCAGCCCCCTTTTGTCTGCTTCGAGCACCGATCAGTTGGTTATCATCAGCAGCCTGGTGAACAACAACGCCCGCTTGCGTGAAGAGATGAAGGCCCTGGAAGGGCAGCTCGAGCAATATCGTTGGGCCACCGGACGGACTGTACTCGAGTCTTTGGTGGAGGAACTGAACAAAATCAGAGTCATCAACGGGCTGGTGGAGGTCTCGGGACCGGGTGTGGAAGTGAGTCTGGACGGCCCTCTGGATGTTTTGGATTTGCAGGACCTGATCAACGAGCTACGCAACTCTGGGGCCGAGGCTCTCGCCATCAACGGGGAGCGGCTGACGCTCTACTCGGTGATTTCCAGCCCGGAAGCCGGAGCGATGTCTATCAACGGGACGCGGCTTTCGCGGCCCTACGTTTTGCAGGCTATTGGCCAACCTGAGGCTATGGAGACGGCCTTGCTGAGGAGCGGGGGGCTCATCTCCGCTCTGGAGCGCAAGTACGAAGGCCTGGTGGTGAGCGTGCTTGGGCGCGAGAGGATGGTCTTGCCTGTGTACAGAGAGGCTATCGAATTCGTTTACGCTTCCCCAGTAGAATAGAAAAGGCGGCTGCCATTGACTCCGGCAGCCGCCTGCTTTTGGCTGGGAAACACGGGTCAGTTCTGGCTGCAAGTTCCGCAACTGGTGGCGCTGCAGCTTGCGCAACCGCTGGCGCCGCCCAGAGACCGACTTTCGCCGCCGTTCCCTCTGCTGATGGCAGCGAATAGGGAGAGGGCCCGGGAGGTGTTCGTTCCCTTGCAGCGTACACAGGCGATGGGATCGTCAGCCTGGCTCATCCTCCGCAGAGCCTCAAACTCGGTTTCACAATCGGCGCAGTAGTATTCATAAAGGGGCATCGTATCTCACCTCCTGGAAAACGATTTCCAGGGTATTCTACTCCTGTTTTCGGATTTGGTCAAGAGCAACGGACGTGGGGTCCGCGGATCGAGTGGCCTGGATCCAGTGGATCCAGTTTCGCTCTAGCTGGACGACAGTCCAACGGCGAGGGCGCGGACTATCGTTTGCTTGGAGCCTAATCCGCCAATCCTGCTCATCTGTGTCATCAAAAAGGAGGACTACATTGCGAGAACTCACTGATCGGGCCTTGAACGTGGCCGAGGTCAAGGGCGCGGCTTATGCCGACATCCGCATCGTTCGTCGGGAAAACCAGGGTATCGTGGTCAAGAATGGCAAGGTGGAGGGTCTCTCCCAGGACGAGAGCCAGGGCTTTGGCGTGCGGGTTATTCTCGATGGCGCTTGGGGCTTTGCTTCCAGTTCCCTTCTTTCGCTGGAGGAGGTGGAGCGGGTCACCGCCCTGGCGGTTGAGATAGCCAGGGCCAGCGCGCTGGTCAAGACCCAGGATGTAGACATCGGCCCGTCCGTCGTCCACACAGACGCCTACCACACGCCAGTGGAGCAGGATCCTTTTCAGGTGACGATGGAGAAGAAAGTAGACTTGCTCATGGCCGCCGATGCTGAGATGAGGCTGGCCAAAGGGGTGGCCGTGGCTCAGTCTAACCTGCGGTTTGTGCGCGAGCGTAAGGTCTTCGCCAGTTCCGAAGGCTCTTTTATCGAGCAGGAGATCATCGAGAGCGGGGGCGGCTTGGAGGCCACGGCTGTGGGGGAGGGCGAGGTCCAGAAGAGGAGCTATCCCAACTCTTTTGGCCGCCACCAGGGGACGGCTGGTTATGAGCTCATCGAGGAGCTAGACTTGGTGAACAGTGCTCGGCGAGTGGGCGAGGAGGCGGTGGCGCTGCTCACCGCTCCCCAATGCCCGAGTGGGGTGACCACGCTCATCTTGGGAGCCACTCAGTTGGCCCTGCAAGTGCACGAATCCTGCGGCCACCCCATTGAACTGGATCGGGTCTTTGGCACCGAGGCCAGCTTCGCCGGCACCAGCTTCCTGACCACGGACAAGCTGGGGACGTTCCGCTACGGCTCGGAT
>JASFVD010000354.1:0-3491 GCA_050050015.1 Anaerolineae bacterium
TCTCCCGCCTGGGCCAGAAACGCATGGCGCGCCTGGTCCCACGTGTGTGGGTCAGGTTTCGGCACTGACCGCAGGCGGGTTAGGGCTTCCTGAACCGCCGGTGACAGGATATGCTCCTCAAAGGTGTTGTTGCGTCTGGTCATCTGTCTCCTCCAGTATGCGCCGCAGGCTGTTCGTAGCGCGGTATTGCAGCGCCTTGATAGCTCCCTCCGTCTTGTCCATCACCTCGGCCGTCTTGCTGATGCTAAGCTCCTCCAGGAAGCGGAGGCTTATCACCTGCTGTTGGAGTGAGGTTAGCTGTCGCAGAGCGCGCCGGGCACGGGCGAGGCGCTCCTCTTGCTCCAAGCGGGCCTCCTGCTGGCCTGCCACCGCGATCGGCGGCGCCTCATCCAGAGGCACTGGCGGATCGTCAGGCTGGCGGCGATAGCCGTCCACCACAAGGTTGTGGGCCACTCGGTACAGCCAGGCTGGCAGGTTGTCCGTCGGCCCTCCGCCGTTCCGGAGCGAGGCCAACAGTTTGTGAAAGGCCTCGGATGTCACGTCCTGCGCGGTGCCCTCGTGGCCCGTCAGCCGGTACGCGTACCGGTATACGGCCGGGGCGTACTCGTCGTAGGCTCGGGCTAACGCCCGCTGGTCACCGGTTCGGGCGCGCTTCAGAAGTGACGTTGAATCGTTCATAGGCATAAAGGTTCCCTTCAGTACTTATGACGGGAAGCGGGCGGAGAAGTTACGGGTGTATTGTACCACGAAGTGCGGTTCCGACCGGCACCGGCTATGGAGCGTGGTGTCAACACGCTGCTGGAATGACTTGGCGGTCAGGATGATGGCCTACTCGGCTTGATGGGGGTCATCCAGGGAAGAAGTGGGACACGGTCTCTACGTCGTCGTGAGGCACAACATGGCGAGCGAGGCTATCCGGCGAGTCTGGGCAGCTCATTCCGCTTGTCCCTCGATATCACACTGTAGTTTGGTCGGGCCAGCAGTTTGGTCAGCGGATGGCTTCGGAGGCGCACCACGCGGAGACGGGCGCTGCTGCGAGTTCAGCCGTATTGCAGACGGCGTTCGGCGCCAGGATGATCACAGGCGCTGGGTCCAAGCATATGATGCGTCTGATTACTCGGCTGATCATCTTTCGACCGCAGGTCTCCCAACAGACGAACCTCGCGTGTTCAGGCCAAGCATTGGCTCACAACCTCTACGGCTCTGCCCTCTCCAGCCTCTGCGCGGATCTTTTCGCCCAGAGCGGCGGCGCGCCGCGGTATTGACGGATCTGCAACTGCTTGCCCAATGGCTTCGGCTACACGGGTTGCGGTCAATCCAGCCCGTTCAGAGTTGAACGCGATCAAACCCTCGGTGGTGCTGCGAGTTGGCGTCGCGGCGCTGGAGGGTGTCGGCATCGCCGTGGCGCGCCGTGTGGGCGGGGACGTTGGCGGTATCGTGGTCTGGGTAGGCGGTGGCGGCGTGCTTGTGATTGTCCGAGTGACCCTTGCTCGAGATCCAGGCGACTGACAAGCGGATACCAGCGCTGCCACCACCAGGAGAATGATGAAGCTGGGAGATTCCAGCCGAGACATCACTGCTACTAGGTTCAACTAGAGGCGGGCGGCTGGACCTGGGAAGGAGTGGCGAAGCAAGTTTCTTGGCATGCTGTTCTGCTTCTTGAACATCATAGACATCCTCCTGGTCTCAGGCGAGCGCTACTTCACTCCGGCTGCATCTCGTAGGCCCCGATGTCGCAGGGGGTCTCAGACGACGTCTGAATGACCGGTCGCGTTGCCCCGCGCTGGTCGGTCGGCAGGGTGCAGCTGACGGCTGGAGTTGCGTCGATAGCCGGGCTGCCCGCGAGCAGGGCGTGGGTCAGTGTGCGACCGCCGTTGTCCGCGAGGGGTCCCAGCAAGGGGTCGCCGAGATAAGCTGGGTCGCAGGTGCCGTCCGCAACGAGGCTGCTGGTGTTCGTCCCCAGCGAGCCGCTCACGCCGTACGCGTCTGGTCCAGATACAAAGCAGTCGCCCCCTCTACCGCCGTTACTCGCGACGATGGTGTTTACGAGGTCGAGGCTGCCCCGCACATAGAGGCCGCCACCCGGGCCGCTGGCGCGATTGTCGCTCACAGTGCAGTTGACCAGCCGAAGGGTGCCGTGCACGTTGACGCCACCACCATGTCCCTGTTGTCTGCGCGAGACGGCATTGTCACTCTGGGGGCTGGCAGTGTTGCCGCTTATGGTCGTGTTGGTGAATACGGCGGTACCGCCACAGCCGATGTGGACGCCGCCGCCCCTGCCTCGGCCCGTCGCAGTGGAGTTCCCGGCGATCGTGCTGTTGATGAGCTTCAGCGTTCCAGATCCAGTTCTGATGCCACCGCCGTTCCCACACGCTAGGCTTCCAGCAACTGTCGCGCCCGCTGTGTTGGCCCTGATGGTGCTGTTGACCACCGCGAGAGCTGCTTGTCCGCCTCGACTGCAGACGCCACCGCCGCCGTTGGCCTTGTTGTTAGTGACTGCGAGGTGTCTCAGCGTCAGATTCCCCTCATTCAGTATGCCGCCACCGCAATCGTCTTCGTTTGGCTTGCCGTGTTGGATCGTGATGTTCTCCAGGACGACAATCGTGCCCGCCTCCACTCGAAAGACGCGATCTTGGGCCTTATCCATCATCTCGTGGGCCTGCACGACCGTCTTGCCCACGCCGAGGCCGCGGATGGTGACGTCCGTGCTGATCACGACTCCTGCCTCCGTGTGTTCGGCATCCCTGATCTCGATGACCGTGCCGATGTCATCACGGGAGTCATCTATTGCGGCCTGGATGGTGGTGTAGTCACAGCCGAGAGCACAAACCGTGTCAGTTGCCGGCAAGGGTGTCGCCGTAGGAGGCGGGGGCGTCCGGGTGGGAGGCAACGGTGTGGCGGTCGTGCCGGGAGTGGCTGACTCACTCTGCGGCATGGGCGCGTCCGTCGACCGGGATGTCGCGGTGGGATTCGTCGTAGGCGATGCCGTGGCCGACGGCCTGGCTCGAGTCTGTCGATGGGTCGCCAACTGTGTCGGCCCGCCTGTGGGTGCTTGGCTGCTGCATGCCGCGAGCACGGCCGAGCTGACGAGAATCAACCATCCCATGAGCTCGTGTTTACGCTCCTCCATCTGTGCAACGCCTTTCCCTATCGATCTCCTCGTGCGGCGCCGTTACTCCGTATGGGACCGGTCGCCGGATGCCTCGCGGACTCGATCCTCACGGGCGTGCCAGGGCCTCGATGGCCGCCTCCAGCTGGGCCACCCCATCCGGATTAGGAGGAAGCTGTCCGCCGGATTTCACCGCGGGGATGACGAAATCTCTGAGGAGGTCCTGCGGCACGTAGAAATCCTCCTCAGCCAGGTGACTTGTGAAGACCACCACTAAGTCCTGTTTCGGCACGACCACAAGGTACTGCCCGGCGTACCCGAGCGCCATGAAGACGCCATCGTCAGCAACCCACCAGTGGTACCCGTAGCCGTCCTGCAGCGT
>JASFVD010000355.1:0-3484 GCA_050050015.1 Anaerolineae bacterium
TTCCCGTGAGGCCGCCGTTGCGAGAGTGGTCAAGTCCAGACCGGAGAACGTCTACGTGGTCACAAAGTGCGGGAGGCGCATCTCGCCGCACATTGCAGAGAGCTACACGACAGAGGCACTGGAAGGCTTCGTTCACGTCAGTCTGGACAACATGGGGCTGGAGACAATCGATCTCGTCCAGCTCCACTGCCCGCCGACTGAAGTCTACTACCGTCCAGAGATCTTCGCCCTCTTCGACAAGTTGAGGGACGAGGGCAAGATTCGGTATCTCGGGGTGAGCGTGGAGAAAGTCGAGGAGGCCATCAAGGCCATCCAATACCCAAACGTGGCCACCGTCCAGATCATCTTCAACATGTTCCGTCATCGACCGTCGGAGCTCTTCTTCCGCCTGGCCAAGACGAAGAACGTCGGGATCATCGCACGCGTGCCCTTGGCCAGCGGCCTCCTAGCCGGAAAGATGACGCCCCAGACGACCTTCGCGGCGGACGACCACCGCAGTTACAATCGCGAGGGCGAGGCCTTTGATAGAGGGGAGACCTTCTCCGGCGTGGATTTCGAACTGGGTCTGAAAGGCGTCGCGGAGCTGAAAGATCTCTTCCCAAAGGACGAAAGTCTGGCCCTGTGGGCCTTGAGGTGGGTTCTCATGTTCGATGAAGTAAGCTGTGCGATCCCCGGCGCCTCCCGAGGGAAGCATGTGGAGGGGAACGCGAGAGCTTCCGACCTCCCTCAGCAGACTGAGAAACAGATGAGCGCAGTGAAGAGGATCTACGAGGAGTACGTCAAGGACTCGGTCCACCAGCGCTGGTGAGGCCAGCCCGGAAGATGTCTAGGTCGGGACGCCCATGACCTGAGGATCTCCAGGCAGAGACTCCTCCCAGGGAGCCCACGTGGGCGACAGCATGACCATGGAGCCAACACGATGAATGACCTCATGCAGTCGGGACTCGCCGTCATTCGCACCGTCCAGAGCGTACACGGCCCGCCACTCGATGCCATCTTCAAAGTCGTCACATCTTTGGGCAGCGAGGCTTTCTACTTCCTCCTCCTTCCTCTGGTGCTCTGGTGCGCCGACGCCGCCAGCGGAGCGCGGCTAGCTGCCGTGTTCTTGCTGGCGACCTACGCCAACATTGGGCTGAAGGATTTCTTCCAACTACCGCGACCGTTCCAACTCGACCCCTCGGTCAAGCTATACGACGTCGAGGGATACGGCATGCCCAGCGGCCACGCCCAGCTCTCGGTCGTCATCTGGGTTACCCTGGCCCACGCGCTCAAGAGAGCGTGGCTTTGGGTCACGGCGGCCCTGCTGGCCACCCTGATCGGCTTCTCCTGAATCTACTTGGGCGTCCATTTCCCAACCGACGTGCTTGCAGGATGGCTCATCGGGGGTCTTTTCCTTGCGGCCTACGTCGCACTCCATCGCCCGATAGAGAGATGGCTGGGCCAGCTGAGGCTCGGGGGGCAAGTGACGGTGACGGTCGTCCTCTCGCTGGGGCTCCTGCTGCTTCATACGACGGAAGACACCGTAAGCCTAGCTGCGATCTTGCTGGGAGCGGGGATCGGCATGACTCTGCTGAGGAGATACGTCGACTATCGTGCCCGCGGCCCGCTGTGGATCCGAGTCGCGCGGTTCCTTCTCGGCTTCGTCGTCCTCCTGGTCCTCCGGTTCGGGCTCAAGGCGCTCTCTGCCGAGGCGCCCGAATCGCTCCACTTGGCGCTCCGCTTTGCGCGCTACGCCATCCTCGGTCTGTGGATCAGCCTTGCAGCGCCTTGGCTGTTCAATAGACTTCTGCCGGCCCCGCTCAATCGAGAACGGTCCGTCCGCCGAGCCCTTTAGGTCCTCGGCTTGCGAGTCAGGAGCCAGAGGGCAGCCGCCGACGCAAGCAGCGCCGTGGTGACCGCCACGGGCAACCCGGGCCCACCTATGAGCGTCAGCGGAGTTGCCGGCCGACGGGCGGGCTTCGGGCTGGGCAGCGCCAGCGTGGGTGCCGGAGAAGGTGTCCTCGACGGAGTCGTGGTTGATGTCGGACTTGGCATCGCCGTAGGCGTCGGTGTCGACGTGGGCAGGAGCGTTGATGTGGGCGTCGGGGCGGATGTCTCAGTGGGCAAGATTGCGGGCACAGGCGTCGCAGAGGGGACGGTGGATGGTGCCAGCGTAGCCGTCGTTGACATCACCACGGTCGGCGAAACGACCACGGTCGGCGTTACGGCAGGTGTCGCCGTTGCGCCAGGGATGCTCGTATCCTCGACCAACAGGTACGTGGGACCGCCGATGATGCACCCGAGGTATTCATCAGCGCAGCGGGCACCGGGAAGCGTCAGTCTGTAGACCCCATTGTCTGCCTCAATCAGCTGTTCATTGCCTCTTTGATCGATCAGGCGCGCGCTGGGCGCCAGCGTGGCTAGCGAGATCGAGGCATCGTTGGCTGTGCGCGCCCATACGACGCGCGTGGTGAGCTTCCCACGCTCCAGGGTAACGACCTCATACAGACCATGTCGATCCTCCCGACCACTGATTGTGCCAGCGTAGTGACTCGTGATCAGCTTGTAGGCGTCAAAGGCCGGGCGCCGGGAGCCGTCGGGACGGATCAGCCCGAAGGGTTCCCCTCCTGGCGGCAGGCCCACATCCTTGAGCTTGTACACTGCAACCCGTTCAGCCCCGGCACTGAGCGCCAGGGCAAAGCTCTGCAGTAGGAAGCTGGCCTGCTCATCCAGGCTCACGCGCCATCGGGGTCTCACCAGTCGCCACTCCGGATCGCTGTCCGGGGAGGCATTGGTCTCATTGACCCAGATTGGCTTGCTCAGACCATAGTCGCCCAGCGCCGACTTGGCCTCGTTGATGATGTAGGGAACTGACTCCGTCTGGAAGTAGATGTGGAGCGTGACGACGTCGAAGTAGTAGTCGTGCGCCGCAGCCGACGGGTCCTGCACCATGAGGCCCAGCAAACGGTGCAAGTAGTCCCGGTCATGCCAGAATGTGAGCCCAGCAAGCTGGATTCTCACATCAGGGTCGACCTCGTGGGCAGCAAGGTAGCCCACCTTGAGCAGGCGGTAATACGACTCTATCGATCCGCACCACTCGTTGCCGTACGTCGCCGAGTCAATGTCCGGCTCATTCCAGATCACCCAGTGGTTGACTCGGTCCCTGTACACGCCGACTACCCGGCGGACGAAGGCGGCCCAAAGATTGTTGGGATCGTCCACCGGAAGCTCGAGCCCGCGGGGAACGCCGCAGCCAGGAACGCCATCTGTAGCCCAGGCCGGCGTATGCTTGAGCAGCCCAATGACCTCACGCCCCTCTTGAGCCGCCAGCTGGAGCCAGTCGTCCGGCACGTGATAACCGTTCCAGTCCTCCGGCCCGCCAGGCTGGAGCTCCGACCAGTAGAACAGCGCGCGGTCCCAGCCCACACCCGCCTCTGAAGCAGCCGCCGGATCCCGAAATGCCTCCACAGCTCCAAACCGCCCATCCGGAGGGCTGCTCTGCGCA
>JASFVD010000356.1:0-3477 GCA_050050015.1 Anaerolineae bacterium
CCACGCGCACAGGAATGGCATCGACATCTTCCGCATCTTCGACGCTCTGAATGACGTGCGGAATATGCGGAAGGCGATGGAGGTGGTCAATAGGGTGGGGGCGCACGCTCAGGCTTCGATCTGCTACACGATTGGGCCGCCATACAGCATCGACTACTTCGTCGACGTCGCCGGTCGGCTCGCGGAGATGGGGGCGGACTCGGTCTGCATCAAGGACATGGCAGGCTTGATAAGCCCGTATGCTGCCTACGATCTCGTCAGCCGCCTCAAAGCTGACCTAGACCTGCCGATCCATCTGCATTCCCACTCGACCAGCGGGATGGCGACGACCGCGCACCTGAAGGCCGTGGAGGCCGGAGTGGACATCGTGGACACGGCTATCTCAGCGCTCTCCCTTACGACGTCTCATCCTCCCACCGAGTCGATCGTGGCCATGCTGCGCGGCCGTGAGCGGGACACAGGGCTGGACCTGAGTCTCTTGGCAGACATAGCCAGCTACTTCGGCGACGTACGCAAGAAGTACGAGAGCTTCGAAAGTGGCATGTTCGGCGTGGACGTCCGGGTGCTCCAGTTCCAGATCCCTGGGGGGATGCTGTCGAACCTCGTCTCTCAGCTTCGCGAGCAGGGTGAAGAGGATAGGTATGAGGCGGTTCTCGAAGAGGTCCCACGCGTGCGAGCAGACCTAGGCTACCCGCCGCTGGTCACGCCGTCCAGCCAGCTGGTTGGGACCCAGGCCACGCTCAACGTCGTGCTTGGGGAGCGGTACAAGGTGATTCCGGAGGAGGTCAGGCAGTACGTACGCGGATACTACGGACGTCCTCCAGCCCCCATTGACCCTGACGTCAAGCGCAAGGCCATAGGCGACGAGGAGCCGATCAACTGTCGCCCCGCCGACTTGATTCCGCCGGGCATGGAGAAGGCCCAGGATGAGATTGGTGACCTGGCGCGCAGCGAGGAAGACATCATCTCCTACGCCCTGTTTCCGCAGGTGGCCAAGCCCTTCCTCGAACGCCGCGCGAAGGGCGGCGATGGGAGAGAGCCTCTCGTGGCTGCCCTTGCAGGCCTCTTTCTTCAGCGAGCGAATGAGACCAATGAGGAGGCGATGAGGGACAACGCTATGCGTGGGGCCTCGCCATGGAAAGTCGGCTGGCGTCCCGGACAGGGGCGCTGGCACGGGTTGATGCCCGGCAACGGAGGGAGCTAGCGCTTTGTCTCGTCGAGCAATTGGAGGGATGCCATGACAGCTGTTTCGGGCAAGGTCGCTGGTCAGTTCACGATCACGCTAGATGGCGTTGAGTATCCGGTAGTCGTCGAGAGCGGATCGAAACCGCCCTGGAAGCTGACCGTGAACGGACGCTCCTTCACCGTCGCGCCCGAGGAGGGCGGCAAAGTCCTGGTGGATGGGATCGCCTATGAGCTGAGGTTGGAAGGGGACACCGTACGAGCAGGCGATGTGTCTCACGAAGTAGAGGTCTCCGGGCTTGCCTTGGGCCAGACATCTCGTGGTGGGCTCCCGTCGGCGGCGCCGGCGCCGAAGGCTCGGGGCGGTGCCGGGGCAGTCGTTGCCATCATGCCAGGACAAGTCACCCGAGTATTGATCGAAGAGGGCCAGGAGGTCAAGGACGGGCAGGCTGTGTGCGTCCTCGAGGCCATGAAGATGGAGAACGAGCTGCGCGCGGATCGAAGCGGTATCGTCAAGGCCGTGCACGTGCAGCCGGGTGATGATGTGGAGAAAGATCAGGTGCTCCTCGAGATTGGCTGAGTCGGCCTCGGCTCGAGCCGCCGCCGGTGTGTCCGACGCGGCATCGCTGTCGAATAGATCCCCGCCCCGCATCACGTTGCGGGGCCTCTTGCTTTCTTGAGCAAATCCCTCCAACTGAGTTCCAACCTTGACCAACCTGGCCCAAAGGTTTCTCCAACCGGAACCATCGTCACGCCGACCTGGGCTGTGGTATACTCGATGTCGGCTCGCGTGAGGAATAGGCGGCCCGTGTTCCACGAAGGCCAACGCGCCTTGCGGACTTGAGCAGACCGTTGGTACTGTCAGGGTTGCGTGTATGAAGAGTCGACCGGCGCAGCCTGGGCGGGAAAACCAGACGCAGGTTGGAGCCCAGGTGCGACCACGCTGGCACACCCGACGCTCATGCCCAGGATCATGTCTCAGAAGCTTGACACGCCCACGGGCGGTGTTAGAATAAGTATAAAATAATAGGGGCTATAAATTAGACAACCTGTTCCCCTTATTGGCTGGTCGGCATACTCAGTTGCGACGGAGCCCCGTCCACTGGGATACGCAGGAAGAAGTGCGAGGATTATGACGACAGTAGAACGGGTCTGCACCAGGCTGAGGCGCGAGGGGCGGCGTGTGACTCCCCAACGGCGCGCCATCGTCCGAGTCTTGGTAGATGATGATTCTCATCAGACGGCCGATCAGGTTCTGAGGTGTGCGAGACGTGAGCTTCCTGACATATCGCCGGCGACGGTCTACAACACATTGCATGAACTGGCGGAGTTGGGAATTCTTCAGGAGCTGGACCTCGGGTTGGGACTGGAGGAACGGCGCTACGAACTCGTCACTGGGGATCACGACCACCTGGTCTGCCTGACGTGCTCGCGCGTCGAAGATGTTCCGCGCCGAGACGCCGAGGAGCTATCGCTTAAGCAGGACCACGATTTCGACATCGTTGACCGCCGCGTGATCTATCTGGGCCACTGTCCGGAGTGTGTTTCCGAGCTCGAGAGCGAGCGCATCGAAGACTGATCGATCACTTGACGCTCAATGGAGTGTCGTGCTTCGACCGGGGTGCGAGCATCCAGCTTTGGCCGCAGGTGTCGGGTGAGTGCTGCACCGGCTATGTCTTCAGGGCGCTGCCGGTTCCGCTAGAGGTTCAAGAGAAGACCTACGAGGAGGCCCTTAATGGAACGGTGGGAATGTCTGGTATGCGGCTACATCTACGACCCAGGAGAGGGCGATCCTGACCAGGGCGTGGAGCCTGGGACTGCCTTTGAGGACTTGCCCGACGACTGGGTGTGTCCCGACTGCGGCGTGGGTCCGGATATGTTCGAGAAACTCCGATGAGTAACTACGTTATCGTCGGTAGCGGTGTGGCCGGAGTAACCGCGGCGCGCGTGCTGGCGGAGCGGGTGTCCAACCGGGACGAGATCCACGTTCTGGGCGAGGAGCCGTACCCCTACTATCCCCGGCCTCTCCTTTGGAGATTCATCGCCGGGACCGTGGAGCAGGAAGAGCTATACTCCCAGCCACCGGCGTGGTACGAAGAGAGAGGTATCCATCTGCACCTGGATGCCAAGGTCGCCGTGCTAGGCGAACAAGACCATCGCCTTACGCTGGGGGACGGGAGCGACATGAGCTACGATCGCTTGCTCTTGGCAACCGGGGCGCGTCCTTTCGTTCCTCCCTGTGATGGAACCGACAAAGAGGGCGTCTTCACGCTGCGGACTCTCGAAAATGCTCAG
>JASFVD010000357.1:0-3449 GCA_050050015.1 Anaerolineae bacterium
TCGTCGTCGGCCACCCTCAGCCACCGCGACCTGTCTGCATACAGGCGGATCGCGTCGTCTGTCACGGCAAAGCGCCAGGGCTGAGTGTTGTGGCTGGACGGGGCCAAGATGGCGTAGCGCAGCAGATGCGTCAGCTAGTCCATAGAGCTCCCGCCGTGTGGAAAATCCTGCTCATCGACCTCCCATGGCGTCACCTTAGGGTCATATGCGTTCATGGTCTCTGGCTTCCTCTTCTGTCAACTCATCCTCGTCGTCTCGTGCAGCCTCAGTGGCGGCCCAAGTCTATCTTGGAGCGCCTCGTCGTGCGCCGTCCACCCCGGCAGTCTCGTCCCTGGTCGGGTGAGCGGGTCGCGGTGGTGGAGATATACCAGGGAAAGCATCGATCCGTTAGGGCACGCGTCCGCTTGCTCCCTCACGCGTAGCGCACGTCTCCATGCCAGCCGTAGATCAGCTAGTCGGAAGACCGATACAACGCAATGCCGCCGGCCCAGCGGCTGAGGCGTATGGACAGCCACAGCCCAACGAACGCCTGGTGCACCACAAACCCCAGCACGCACCACTGTCGCGGCAGAAGGGGCACCCATGCCCAATGATACAGAGCTTGTAGGATCCCCAACGACAGCAGAGACAGAGCATACAGAGTCGCCACCTGCAGCGGACGTCGGAGGACGAACCGCACCGCGCGGCCGAGGGCCCGCACGATGTTTCGTCTCCCGTCGATGACCATCACCAGACGCGTGACCTCTCCCACTGCCAGCCACAGCAGGGCCAGGAAGGCCATCAGCGGGATCGACAGCCAGGTCGTCCACCCGCCCACGGCAATGGCCCCCGCCAGCACGCCGACTAGCATCAGAACGAAGCCCAGGAGGCTGCCGACGGCTTGCACGGCGCCCAGGAGCAGCACGCCGCCAAACCAGCGCCAACACGCCCGGACAAAGTCCCTCCAGCGACGCTTGCCTCCATTAGCGTACGTAAGCAGCGTCCCGCCGCTCAGGAACGACGTAGCCATCCACGTCAGCATCAGGAGACTGCCAGCAGTCACCAGCGCGAGCGTCGCGACCTGCCCCCAGCCCTGCGCGAAGGCAGCCACCCCCTCTTCCACGGGCGGCGTCGAGACGGCCTCAACCACCATCCAGGCGTCCACGCCGTCGAGGACGTCGCGGATCGCGGGCCTAAATGCAGGCCCAAGCAGCGCCCCTGCGGCCGGCGCAGCTGCGAGAACGGCGGTCAGCAGGCTGACGCCGACCATCACCGCGAGCAGCCACGGGTGGCGCAGCACGCGGGACACACCCGTTCGGAACGCGCGCCATCCCTTCGACATCACAAACCTCCCAGGGCCAGCAGCGCATCTTGGAGGGCGGCTACCCATCGGCTGACCAACGCCAACCACGGGACGACCTCCATCCGGCGCGAGAGGCCATTGTCAAACCACTCCACGTCGACCACGAGCTTTCGGTCCGGGTCGATCTGGGCGCTGCAGACTGAGCGGTCAGGATATTCAAAGCTCTGCTCAGTAGCCTCACCATCCCACACCTCCGTCACGGTGGTTCCGTCGCAGAAGGTCACCAACACCTCCGTCGGGATCACCAGGTCCCCCTCACGGACCACGGTAACGCTGTGGGCGTCGAGCGAGGTCACCGCATAGTTGAGCACGCCGTCTCCGTAAACCAACCCCTCGAAGAACCACGTCAGCTCTCGCCCGGTCACCTCCTCGGCCACCGCGCGGAAATCCTCGGCGGTGGGGTGAGCGAACTGGTAGCGCTGGAAGAAGGTGCGCATCAGCTCCAGCATCGCATTTTCGCCAATCACGCGCTCAAGGGTAGTCAGAGCCAGGATCGGCTTGCTGTACGTCGCGACTGCGTACTCGTGACCGCGGAAGTCCCAGGCCCGCCCAGCCATCGGCACGCGAGGATTGGAGAGGTAGTCAGCGCGCCGCAGATCGAGATAGCCCACCTCCAGGCGGCCCACGTCCAGGAGGGACGTACCGGCGCCGTAGGCCTGTCCCACCAGACGCGTCGCCGAGTAATCCGTGAAACCCTCGTCCAGCCACGGCTCCTCCGCCTCGTTGAAGGCGACCATCGACTGCCACCACTGGTGCCCGATTTCGTGGACGATGACGAGCTCCAGCATCCGGTAGCCGTCCCATCCCGAAGGTCCCGGTGCCTTTCCCGCAGTGACCAGCGTCGGATACTCCATTCCTCCGGCGCCCATCGCCTGATCAGGCACGTCGACCACGGTGAGGCGCTCGTAGGGGTACTCCCCGTACCATTCCCCGAGCGACGTCACGGCCAGTTCGGCTGCATCCAGCGCCCGCTCAACGGTCGATTCGTGTTCAGGCAGGTAGACGTAGAGAATCTCGGTGCCGTCTACCCTGCGCGAGGCCTGCCGGAAATCGGGTGACGCTGCCCACGCAAAGTCGATCACGTCCTCGGCATGGTAGCGGACCGCCTTGGTTCCATCGCCGTGCTCCGTGGTCTCAATCAGGAGTCCCGTCCCGGCGGTAGCATAGTCCGTCGGCAGGGTGATCGTCACGTCGTAGGTCCCGAAGTCGGCGTAGAACTCGCTGTTGGCGTGGAAGACGTAGGCATTCCAGGCCCCGTTCTGCCAGACGCCCAGCTTAGGGAACCATTGACCAATCATGAAGAAATCGTCCGCGTAGCCCGTGCGGGCAGAGACGAACGGAAGCTTGGCCCGGAAATCCAGCACCATGTTCACCGATTCGCCCGGCGCGATCGGCTCCGGCAACGGGGCGCGCGCAAGCGTTCCCCGCTCCGAGCCCCGCACTGGGCCGTCCTCGATCTCCTCAAGCTCCAGCTGTGTGCCGTCGCGCAGGCGGATCTCGTCGACCTCAATCCATCCGGGGTCCTTGAGAAGCCCTCCACTTTCCCTCATATACACCGTATCCGGCCCACTGAAAGCGTTGAGGTAGAGGTGAAAGACCAGATCAGGGATCGGCTGGTCCGTGACATTGGTGTAGGTCACCACCTGGTGGCCCCTCAGGGTCTTGGCGTCCACGTCGAGCGTGACGTCGATCTGGTAGGAGGCTACGGGCACAGCCCTTCCGGCTCGCACGGGGATAGGGGCCACGAGGCTGAGCTTTGCCAGCAGGAGCATCACCGTTATCAACGCGACCCGCCCTGCCAACGTTCTCCTCCTCACAACAGCGTCCCTCCAACGTCCAAGCATAGTCCGGCCCACTCAAAGCTGATCGTCCCCGCACTCCCCGCTGTCCAGGCGGTCAGCGTCTCACCTGTTGCCGGCGCCCCAAGACGGCGAAAGCAGCACCCCGGACCCGGTCCCATCGCCGACTGCCGTGACAAAATTGTACTAGGACTAGGGGCCCTTCGCCTGAATATAGTCGGCGACCTCGACGTTGACGTGGATATCCTCCACCGTGAACACGGCCCACGGCGTGCCCTCGTCGAACCAGGTCGCGGCGCTGACGGTGG
>JASFVD010000358.1:0-3446 GCA_050050015.1 Anaerolineae bacterium
CGTCCGTCCAGCCCTACACCTTGCGGGTGGAAAGCCCCGTCATCATGGACAGCTGCGCCGACCAGATCGAAGCCCTCAAGACCCTCCGACAATACATCAGCTTCCGCAACATGGCTGTGCAGATCGTAGCCGACGAATGGGCGAATACCGTGGAAGACATCCAGGCGTTCCTCGAGGCCGAGGCCGCCGATGTGATCCAGATCAAGATGCCGGACTTGGGGAGCGTCCACAACGCGGTTGACGCTGTCCTTGCCTGCAAGGAGAACGGGATCGGGGCCTTCCTTGGAGGTAGCTGCGCCGAGACCGATCTGGCATCGCGTGTGGCCGCTCACGTTGCACTGGCGACTCAGCCGGAGATGGTCATGGCCAAGCCGGGGATGGGCGTCGATGAGGCCATCTCCATCGTAGGCAATGAGATGACTCGCACCCTGGCGCTCATCAAGGCCCGAAGTAGACATTAGGTCGACCGGTTCAATCAGTAACCGCAAGAGTAGGGGAGCAGAGCCACCGTGACATCACCATCACCGTCGTCCAGCCACCAGACTCCGCAGTTGCGCGTCCTGAACGACCACCAAATCGAGACACTCTACGATGCCACTCTGGAGTGTCTGGAGAGAACGGGCGTCAACGTGCTCAACGAACAGGCGCGCGATCTCCTCTCGGAAGCCGGCGCCCGAGTCGTCGGGGTCACTGCCCGCGTGCCGCCGCGCCTCATCCAGGACGCGGTCAAGGCCGCTCCGGAGTCGTTCACCCTCTGGGGCAGGCCGGTCGGCGATGACCGTCGGCAGGATGAGCGTTATTGCATCGAGGTCTGCTCCCGCGCCCTTGGTCAGTGTCACCCGGATTCCGTCAGCTTCGGGCCCGGGCCGACGTGCACGTACTTCATTGATCCCCAGACTGGCCAGCGCCGCAGATCCCAGCGAGGCGACCCCGGCCGTGCCGCCCTCATCTGCGACGCACTTAACAACCTTGACTACGTCATGGGCCTGGCTCTCATCGATGACGTCGCCCCCGAACTGGCCCCTGTCTACGAGTTCGCCGAGATGATCACAAACACGGCCAAGCCGATCCTACCCTGGGCCTACTCACGCCACAATGTGTCGGACATCTACCGCATCGCCGTTGCCGCGGCCGGGGACGAGCAGAGGATCAGCGAGCGCCCGTTCCTCGCCCTCTTTGCCACGTTTCAGTCTCCGCTCCAGCACACGGGAGAGGACCTGGCGAACGTGCTCTGGGCGGTTGATCACAACCTTCCCGTAGTCTATCTGGGAGGCGGAAGCTCCGGGAGCACAGCACCCATCACTGGCGCGGGGACACTGGTCATCACGCTAGCCGGAATGCTAAGCGGATTGGCCATCGCCCAACTCAGGCAGCCAGGCGCGGCGGTCTGTGTCGGCAGCGCGCCTCAACCGATGGACCTGCGCACGGCGAGGCCCGCGTATGGAGCGCCTGAGATGAGCCTCTACTGCGCAGCCCTGTCCGACGTGTGCTGCTACCTGGGACTGCCCTACATGGGCACCGCTGGAGCCTCCGAATCCAAGATGGTCGACCAGCAAGCGGCTATTGAGTGCGCGATCCAGGCGATCCTTTCGGGGATTAGCGGGGCAACGCTGATTCACGATGTGGGCTTCCTGGACTGCGCCGACATAGGCTCCCTAGAGATGCTGGTCATGAACGACGAGATCATCGGGATGACACGGCGAATCCTGAGGGGCATCGAGATCACCGGTGAGACTCTGATGCTGGATCTGATCGACCGGGTCGGACCCGGGGGCCACTTCCTGGCACAAAAGGAGACCGCGGAGCGATGCCGGGAGGAAATCTGGGTGCCCTCACTGATGGATAGGGCATCTTGGGACACCTGGGTCGCACGAGGTGGGGAAACCTTGACTGACAGGATCAACCGGCGGGTTCGGGAGATCCTGAGTACCCACCAACCCCCGCCCCTCCCTGCCGGCGTAGAAGACGAGATCGCTTCGATCCTCCAGGCTGCCGAGACGAGGCTGGGTGCCTCTGAGGCCGGAGGGCTCCCAGGCCCCAAGGAGTGTTGACGCGCGAAGCAAAGAGAGCACCGCCGGGCGCGTATCCGGCGATGCTCTGGCTTCTCTCTGTCGCCGAAGAGCGCTAGTCCTCGGCCTCGGGTTGCTGCAAGATCTCGTCCACCAGCCCGTACTCGACCGCCTCCTCGGCGGTCATGAAGCGGTCGCGCTCAAAATCCGAGGAGATCTGCTCGACGGATTGGCCCGTGTGCTTGGACAGCAGCCGATGGAGCAGATCTTCGACCCGCTTGAGCTCCTTGTACTGAATCTCCACGTCGGGCGCATAGCCCTGAGCGCTGCCGCCGGCAGGATGCATGTGGACGGTGGCGTGCGGGAGCGCGTATCGATGTCCCTCGTTCCCGGACGCGAGGAGCACAGTTCCCATGCTGGCTGTCACCCCGACAGCATACGTGTGGACCGGTGCCTGCACGTGCTTCATGGTATCGTAGATAGCCAGCCCGTGGTAGATGACACCGCCGGGGCAGTTGATGTACAGCGAGATTGGCTTGTCCGGGTCCTCGCTCTGTAGGTACAGCATCTGAGCCACCACCAGATTTGCCACCTGGTCACTGATCGGCGTGCCGATGAAGATGATCCGATCCCTCAGCAACCGAGAGTAGATGTCGTAGGCGCGCTCTCCACGTCCAGTTGATTCCACGACCATTGGTACTAGCGGCATAATCCCCCCTCAAGACCTAGACTCTCTTGCATTATCCTTCTTCTCCCGTATCTTCCGTTTCCACGACCTCGCCTGCATCAGCGTCTGTCTCGGCCGCCTCTCCCTTGGCAATAGCCACAAGCCGTTCGACCGCCGCGTTGGCCAACATCCGCTGCCGAATGCCGCGCCGTCCCTCGGGCGTGCTCAGGGCATCTCGGATCTCGTCCGCTCGCTCGCCGTACCGCTCGCTCGACTCGGCAATCTGGACATCCAGCGCCTCGTCGCTTACCTCGAGCTCCTCCTGTTCCACGATCTCGCCCAAGACAAGAGAACGCAAGAGAGACTGCTCCACGTCGGTCCGCAAGTCACCGCGGAGATCCTCCATCGTTTCTCCCTGGATGCGCAGGTAATCCGCCAACATCATGTGCTCGCGGCGCTCGACGCGTCGCTCGTAGTCCTCGACGGCGTCGTCTATTGCCTCTTCGAGCATCACCGGTGGGTACACGATCTCAGCTTGATCGATGATGTCCTGAATCACGCGGCCAGCATAGTCTGCCTCAGCGTCGGCCCGCTCTCTCTCTTGCAGTCGCTCCCGCACTGATGCCTTCAATTCGTCAAACGTATCGTAATTGCCTACCGTGCGAGCAAGGTCATCATCGAGATCGGGCAGGATGCGCTCATACACGCCCTCCACGTGGACCTCGAACCTCGCCTCCTCGCCAGCCAGCTCCTCAACTTGGAAGTCCTCT
>JASFVD010000359.1:0-3438 GCA_050050015.1 Anaerolineae bacterium
GCAGCTAGCGCCCAGCTGACATCGGATGGGGCCGGTATCGCTGTGGTTATCGCTGCTCTGACGAACACCGTTTCCAAAGGAGCGATCTGCTACTTCTCCGGCACTTCAGAGCTGCGACGTCCAGTATTCAAAGCTCTTGTCTTCATGGTATTGGCAGGAGCAGCTTCGGGGGCGCTAGTGCTGATTCTATCCTAGAGGTAGAAGTTCGGTGTTCCAGTTCACCCCACGGCCCATAGTCCAAAGCTCGCGCCATACGGGACACCTCCGGGATACCGAGGCGGTCTGCGCCGCCCAGCTGACGCACTGGCGCACGCCTCAAACCGCTGTCCTGGCCGAAAACTCCATCTGTCCCTCTGGTTGACCGCAAGGAGCACCAAATCGAGTATCGCAGGTCGAATTGGCTGGAGAAATCAGCTCGTATAGCGACAGGAATGCCCGGTCTTCAGCGATTCTAGGTCCGTTTCGGGGTCAATTTGGGCGCTCCAGTCATCTCGAATCAGCCCGGTCGGCGAGCACCCTGGGTTGGGCTGCTCTTGGTGAAGGACCGTCAGTCAGTGGTAGACAGGGCGTTGGGCCTGACTGTCCCCAACGCTCTGTGCTACCACCCAGGAGTAGGTGTGATGCAGCTCTTTGAGCACCGGGCGAGAGGCAAGAATCCCATTGGTGGGCGGCGACTCGGGTAGTCCTGCCTGACAGGGGATACGCTGATCGATTCCCTGATGCGGCCGGGAGTTGTTGAAGTACGTCCCGTACTCCTTCACGATACGGTGGAGGTGGCGTTCGTTGAGAATGATGAAGTGGTCGAGACACTCCCGCCGCAGGCTGCCCATGAATCGTTCGCACAAAGCGTTCGCCCTCGGGGCTCGGTACGGCGTCCTCAGTACCTCCATCTCTGAGGCGACGCGTTTGAATGACTCGCCATGCTTGTTGACGTTGTCGCGGATGAGGAACCCTGGTTGTTCGCCAAGGCCGGTCGCCTCGCGCAGCTGTTGAGCCGTCCATGCGTCGGTTGGATTCCGGCTCACCCCTAAGTGGACGATTCGGCGGGAGCCCAGCTCGATAATCACGAAGACAAACACGGCGCGGAAGAAGAGATCGTAGGTTTGAAGGAAGTCACAAGCCCAAATGTCGCTGGCGTGGCTACGCAGGGCCGTGGCCCACGTCTGCTTCGAGGCCCGATGTTTGTGCACCTCCTCCATATGCTTCTGGATCGGACTCTTGCTGACATCAACGCCAAGCTTCCCTAGTTCTCCCCGAATGCGCTCCGCGCCCCAGGTCGCGTTCTCCCTGGCAGCCCGCACTGCCGCCATCCGCCTGATCAAAGCAACGACATCCTCGGTCAGCGGCGGTCTGCCGTACTTGGACCGGGATCTCGATCTGCGCCTCCAGTAACGCCTGAAAAGGTCTCGATGCCAACGCAACACGGTATCAGGCTTCACGATGATCAGTGCCTCTTTCCATCCGCGCAACTTGCTCGACAAGAAGACGATAATGGACCGATCTCGCCAGGTGAGCTGAGGACGTTCGATCTGACGATTGAGCAGGATCAACTGCTGACGCAAGAGTGCGTTTTCCAGCACAAGCTCTAACCTGGAACGGGTGAGGTCGTGGATCGTGTCTCGGACCGAGGCTTGATTGCTGGGCTTTGTCCACTGGCGGAGTCGTCGTCTGACCGCCTGGCAGAGAGAACGTACACGCTGAAGAAGGAAGCTCATTGCAGCCCTTTCTGTCTACGATGCGGGACCTACCACTCTACCACAGAATGGGCACCAGAACACAGCTAGAGGTCGAATGTGTTTTTCGGCCAGGACAGGTACTGAAGATCGGCTTCCCCAGCCGAGAGTTGACGACGGAGATCGAGGCGCTGCGGCCTCTTCGAGGGACACATCTCATCGAGTCCCTGGCGGTGGGTGGTCAGCTGGGCAGCGGCCCTCGGGCGCGGGGCACGATGTCGTCTCCACTCCGTCCCCCCCGACTCGCTTAGCACCTCGGGGTGAAGCACGCCCATCTATTCGCCGAGCCTATGACTGCTGATCATGTCCTCCTTGACAAGCTCCGTGCGGTGCAGTATACTCATCATGTCTCACCTTGCACCCTGACAACTCCATCTGATGATCGTCGTCTTCTCTTCATTCGACGCTATTGCCCCGAAAGAGCGCCGATCCGAAGCCGTGACGCATCAATAGCTTTCCAGGTTATTCCATAGTTCCGGCTGGTCCCAGGTGTCTGGGGGCATCAGCATTGCCCATCATAACTTCCTACTACACAGTTCAGCCGTTTCCGAGCAAGCCGCACGGGCTGACTGCGGCTGCTTGCCTTATGCGCTGCCGGGCACGCGGATGACGCCTGGGTTCAGGCGCGTAATGCATGCCGGCCCTGATCTAAATCAGATATCCTGGCTGCGCAGGAGCGTACGCGCAGCCCTCCGGCGGCTCCTCTTCAGCCGATCCAGAGGGTATCAGACAAAGGAGGTGGTGCTGGGACCATGATCTGCTGCGCTCTCGACGTGTCTTTGTAGTGTTCTCCGTGCTCTAAGGAGGTAGACGGATATGAAAGTCAGTCGAAGGGAATTCTTGGGGTTCTCCGGGGCCGCAGCTGGCGGCCTGGTGCTTCCTTGCGGTGTGCCGCCCGGTGCGCTGGCGGCCGACTTCCCGCTTCGCAAGCCAATCGGTGAGACCCCCACCATCTGTCCCTTCTGCGCGGTGGGCTGCGGTGCCATCGTCGCCACGCAGGGGGACCGGGTGGTCAACGTCGAAGGTGATCCCGAGCATCCCATCAACCAGGGCTCGCTCTGCAGCAAGGGCATGGCCCTGGCACAACTCAACACGGTAGACGGCGAGGTCAATCCAAACCGACTCCGAACCGTCAGGTACCGCGCGCCTGGATCCTCCGCCTGGGAGGAGAAATCTTGGGACTGGGCCATCGAGACGATGGCCCGCCGCATCAAGGACACCCGCGACGAGTACTTCATCGAGGTGGACGGGCAGGGCCGCATCGTCAACCGTCTGGAGGCCATCGGCTGCCTTGGCGGAGCCGCCCTCGACAACGAGGAGTGCTCTCTCCTCGCGAAGGCCATGCGCTCCCTGGGCATCCTCTACCTGGAGCATCAGGCTCGTATATGACACTCCTCCACTGTTGCGGCTCTGGCAGAGTCGTTCGGTAGAGGAGCGATGACGAACCACTGGGCTGACATTCAGAACAGTGATTGCATCATCATCGTCGGCAGCAACGCCGCCGAAAACCATCCGATCTCCTTCAAGTGGGTGACGAAGGCCATCGAGGAGAACGGAGCTACGCTCATAAGCATTGATCCCCGCTTCACCCGTTCGTCGAGCAAGGCCCATATCTACGGCAAGCTCCGCTCGGGAACGGACATTGCTTTCTTCGGCGGGATGATCAGGTGGGTGCTCAACGACATCGAGGCCAACCCTGGCAACT
>JASFVD010000360.1:0-3435 GCA_050050015.1 Anaerolineae bacterium
GGGTGGTTGGTCTGATACTGGTCATCGCGCTGTTGACCATACCGGCGGCTATCAGCGGGCGGTTCGTCGACGACGTGAAGAAGATGATGATCCTCGCCAGTCTTCTGGGCATGGTCTTCATGACGGTCGGGTTGTGGCTCTCCTATTTCTTGAACCTGACGTCGGGCGCGACGATCATCCTCTTCGCCGGTGCCGCCTACGGGTTGAGCCTCGCCCTGGATCGGCTCCTTCGGCCGCAGGCCGCCGTGAGGGCGAGCTCGGCTGAGAGGTAGGGCGGGCATGGCAGAGGAGATCGAGCGCTACGTCGCGGCAGGCGCCGTCGTCGTCCGCGATGGGCTGATCGTGGTCCTGCGGTGGCCCAAGAAGGGGGAGATCCGGCTGCCAAAGGGGCACGTGGAGCCCGGCGAGACGGTGCGGGAGGCGGCCCTGCGGGAGGCGGAGGAGGAGAGCGGCTACTTGAAGCTGGAGATCGTGGCCGATCTGGGCAGCCAACGGGTCAGATTCGAGGACCGAGAGCGGCGCGTCGTGCGCACGGAACGGTACTTCCTGATGAGGCTCCGAGGGGAGCCGGGCAGGCCTCGCGGGACGAGCGAGCCGAGATTCGAACCCCTGTGGCTGCCGTGGGACGAGGCGATGGACGCGCTCACGTTCGAGGCCGAGCGGGAATGGGTGCGGCGAGCGAGGCGCCTGGCGAGCGGAACCGATGTGCCGGTCTCGATTCCGGCGTGAGGAGACTGGGTAGCCGCTGGGCGCCCAGCAGGTGACGCCCTGCGGGATGTTGGAGGCAGAGGCGAGATCGTGCAAGAACGGAGTGTAGCAGTGGAGGAAGGACAATTCAGTCAGAGGGACTGGTCCCTGGAAGCCCTGCTCCCGGCGCGTGAAGGAGAACCGTTTGAGGGGCTCCTGAGGGAGCTAGAGGGACAGGTCGAGGCGTTCGAGGGGAAGGGCGAGCTTCTGTCGCCCGAGATGAGTCGCGATGCGTTCCTGGAGATGATGCAGCTCGCTGAGTCGATCACCACGACCACGGCGCGGCTCATAGGCTACGCACGTCTCTGGTTCGCCGAGAACACGCAGGCTCAGGATGCCCTGGCCTTTCTGGGCAGGATCGAGCAGCTCGGCACCGAGATCCGGAACAGAATGCTCTTCTTCGAGCTATGGTGGAAAGGCCTGGAGCAGGGGGCGGCGCAGCGGCTGCTGGACGTCAGCGGCGACTACGCTTACTATCTGGAGACTCTCCGCCGCTTCCGACCGCATACGCTGTCGGAGCCGGAGGAGAAGATCGTCAACATCAAGGACGTCAACGGCGTGGATGCCCTGGTAAATCTGTACGACATGATCACGAACCGGCTCACGTTTGAGCTGACGGTCGATGGAGAGTTGAAGGAGTTGACCCGGGCGGAGCTCTCGGCCTACTTCCGGGATCCCTCGGCGGCGCTTCGCGAGGCGGCCTACCGCGAGCTGAATGAGGTCTACGGCGACCAGGCCACCGTGCTGGGCCAGATCTACAGCCACCGCATGCGTGACTGGGCCAACGAGAACCTGAGCCTGCGAGGGTTCGATTCGGCCATAGCCGTCCGCAACCTGGCCAACGACATTCCGGGTCCTGTGGTCGATACCCTGTTGGACGTCTGCCAGGAGAACGTGCCCCTGTTCCACCGCTACTTCCGCTTCAAGGCGAGCCAGCTCGGTCTGGACAGGCTTCGCCGGTACGACGTCTACGCTCCACTGGGCGCCGCTGACAAGGCGTATCCTTTCCCGGAGGCGGCCGACCTGGTGCTGGAGAGTCTGCGCAGCTTCTCGACGGACCTGGCGACCAGCGCCCAGCGCGTCTTCACAGAGGACCATCTCGATTCGGAGATTCGCCACGGCAAGCGCGGCGGTGCCTTCTGCGCCGGCGTCCTGCCAGGGGTTACGCCGTGGGTGTTGGTCAACTACGTGGGCAAGATCAGGGACGTGACCACACTGGCTCACGAGTTGGGCCACGCGGTCCACGCGATGATGGCCGAGGACCACTCTATCTTCACCTACCACGCCTCGCTCCCCCTCGCGGAGACGGCGTCGGTGTTCTCGGAGATGCTGCTGACCGACCGCTTGCTGCAGGAGGAAGACGACCCCGAGGTGCGCCGCCGCCTGTTGGGGACGGTGCTGGATGACGCCTACGCGACGGTTGTGCGACAGGCATACTTCGTGCTCTTCGAAAGGGAGGCACATCGCCAGGCGGCCGAAGGCGTGACCGTGGACCAGCTCTGCGCGCTCTACCTGCACAATATGGAGGATCAGTTCGGCGACGCCGTGGAGGTGACCGATGACTTCCGCTGGGAGTGGACGGCGATTCCCCATATCTACCACTCGCCGTTCTACTGCTACGCGTACAGCTTCGGGCACTTGTTGGTGCTGGCCCTCTATCAGCAGTACAAAGAGGAGGGCAGGTCGTTCGTGCCCCGCTTCCTGAACGTTCTGGCCTACGGGGGCTCGCGCAGCCCGGACGAGATCATCCGCGAGGCGGGTTTCGACATGGCCTCGCCCGACTTCTGGCAGCGCGGATTCAACGCGCTGGAGGGCTGGCTTGAGGAGTTGACCTCCCTGTGAGAACGAAGGGACGAGAGATAGTGCCTTCGTTGCCTGGGGAGGTTTGATTCTGTTGTGCTACGATCGCATCAATGTGGAAATGAGTGGAGGTAATCAATGACAGCTGAGGGAAGATCGCGCAACATTCTCGTTGAGGAGGTACCGAATCTGCCGATGGAGGAGCAGCCCACGGAGCTGGTGGAGCGGAAGGGCGTGGGCCACCCGGACTCCATCTGCGACGCGATTGCCGAGGCGGTGAGCGTGGAGCTATCCCGGGCCTACCGAGATCGGTTCGGCAGGGTCCTCCACCATAACATCGACAAGGGGCTCCTGGTCGCCGGCGGCGCCACGCCGGCGCTGGGCGGCGGCACGGTGGACGAGCCCATGCGCCTCATCTTCGGCGATCGCGCTACGTATGAGTACAAGGGGCTCAGCGTCCCCGTGGGAGAGATCGCGGAGGCCACGGCCAAGAGCTGGCTGCGCGGCAACCTGCGCTTCGTGGACCCGAACAAGCACATGGTGTTTCAGAATGAGATCAAGCCGGGTTCGCCGGAGCTGACCGACATCTTCGAGCGCGACGAGGTTGGGGCCAACGACACGTCGGCCGGGGTGGGGTACGCGCCGCTCTCGGAGACGGAGAAGCTGGTGCTGGCCGTCGAGCGGCACCTCAACTCGACCGCGTTCAAGGCCGCCCATCCGGAGGCTGGCGAGGACATCAAGGTGATGGGCTACCGGTTCGGAAGGACTCTGACGTTGACGGTCGCGTTAGCCTTCGTGGATCGCTTCGTGGCGGACGAGGGGACCTACTTCGAGCGGAAGGCGAAGATTCACGACCGGCCGCAGGATTTCGTGGCCCGGCAGGACCAC
>JASFVD010000361.1:0-3430 GCA_050050015.1 Anaerolineae bacterium
TTTCGCCCGGATGATCTCATCACTGGGTTTGACGTCCATCGCTTCCGTGCAGATGATGCTGTCACAGCACTTCTGTCCACCACGAGAAAGAATCCCGTGTATTGGAGCCAGTCAGATTCGTTTCCGCTTGGCGGTCCGCGGTCCCGGTACGAGGAGCTCGACGTTCCGGTGAACGTTGGCGAGAGCGTGGATCTGCTGGGCTACGAGCTCCGGACCGCAGCGGTCGAGCCTGGCGGCGAGGTCGTGTTACTCACAGTATGGCGAGTCCGTGACTCGTTCCGGCAATCGGATGGTGAGCCGCTTTTTCCGGAACTGGTCGCGTTCAGTCACGTCCTTGGCCCTGACGGCAGCGTCGTCGGGCAGGAGGATCGACTCGACGTGCCCTCCTGGCACTGGCAGCCGGGCGACGCCTTTGTCCAGCTGCACCGCTTCACTATAGAGTCGGGCCTATCTCCGGGCCGGTACAGCCTCGAGGTGGGGTTCTATACCAGAGATGAACTGATTCGTCTGCCTGTGATCGTTGACCATGAAGGCGTCGACGATCGGATTCTCCTGCAGCCAGTGGAGGTAGCAGGCGGTTGAGGACCACCAGACGATCGTCTGGACGCATGGAAGGAAGGAGATGGGCCTTTGCCGTCGGGCTCCTCCTGGTTGCGTGGGCTCTGCGACTCTGCCTTTTGCAGGAGGTGCCACCTGGGTGGCGGGACGATGAGTTGATCAACATCCACGCACTGTCAAACCAGCTGCTGCAGGGCGAGTTTCCGATCTACTACCTAGGGGCGTCCGGCCACGAGCCCCTGTATCATCACCTCCACGCAGGTGTTCACGCGATCTTGGGCTTCAACGTGCTTAGTGGACACATTCTCTCGGTGGCATTTGGATTGCTTTCGGTTGCTTTGACGTACAGTCTCGTCCGCCGGCTATTCCCTGACGAGGTGGCAGTGGCTGGTGTCGCCGCACTGACGCTGGCTACATCGTTCTGGTCCTTGATGTACAGCCGCACTGGGATCCGCCACATAAGCCTTCCACCGTTCTTCGTGGCGACTGTCTACGTCCTGTGGCATCGCTTGGATGCTGAAGAGTTGTCGACGGGCAGTTGGCTTCTGTTGGGGTTTCTGCTGGGTGCGAGCCTCTACACGTACACCGCCTCTCGCGTGCTCCCGGTGCTGCTCATCGTGTTTGTGGCGTATCTGGGCCTGTTTCATGGGGACCGCATGGAGGGAAGGTGGCGTGGCTTGGCTCTGGCTTTCTTGGTAGCGGCACTGCTTGCTGCGCCGCTCGGTGTGGCGATCGCGCGAGGCCGCAGCAGCCGCGCCATAGAGGGGATCGGAGCCGACGCTCGCGTCACGAAGCTCGCCACCCCGCTAAGGGCCTTGAAGAATGGTGAGGTTGCGCCGTTGTTGATCTCGGTGGTGAAGACGTTGGGGATGTTCCATGCCAGCGGGGACCCGGAGTGGCTATACAACATCCCCGATCGACCGGTCTTCAATCCCTTGGGCGGCGTCCTCCTCTGGTTCGGAGTGGCTCTGTGTCTCTATCGCTGGCGAGAGCCTCGCTACTTCTTCCTGCTTCCGTGCCTGGGATTGGGCCTTTCGCCTGCCTTCATCAGCACGCCACCTGCGAGCCTCGGGCACACCATCGCCGCCCAACCCGCCGCGTACATCCTTCCAGCTTTGGCGTTGGTCGAGATTCGCCGTTGGGTCTGGGCGCGGCAGGCTTCACAGGTCGAAGGTGTGCCGGTTCAGGCCCGGTTCCTAGGCTTCGCCGTCACCTTGATCCTCGCAAGTTTCGTGCTCAGCAGCGTAGTCCGCGACATCCGAGACTACTTCACCGTATGGCCAGAGCGCGGGATGGTGCGGTTTCTCTATCGTGCCGATCACCGGGAAGCCGCCGAGTACTTGCACGCTCACCCTGAGATTACGGACGTTGCGATCGGAAGCGGGCTAGTGGGGCCCTGGGATAGGATCGCCCTGGACGTCGACGTAGGGCGTGACCGGGTGGCGCCCCGGCTGTTCAATCCGGAGCGTGCGCTCGTGTGGAGTGGTGGAGATGAGCCCGCTTTTGTGCTGCTGACCTCCTGGCCCGATCCCTCTCGGCCGATCCAGGAGTTCCTTGAACCTGGGAGAAGAGTCTCCTCGCACCTAGAGCTGCATACGCCGTCATTTGTCGGCGGCTCGCAGTCCATCGTCTCCGGGACGACGTTCGCGAACGGGCTGGCGCTTGCAGAGGCCCGCTGGCTGGAAGACCGGCCTCTGGCACCGGGACAGGTCGGGGACCTGCTCACCGTTTGGGACGTGGTGGAACCCCTTGATCTTCCGGAGGAGCCTGTCGTTGCCCAACCTCCACCGCCCGATACGTACTCCGGGCCCCGGCTGGCCGTATTCGTCCATCTCACGGATGCTGAGGGAAGAGTGCTGGACACAGACGATGGTTTGTGGGTGGATCCCCTCACTCTGCAGCCAGGCGATCGCTTCGTTCAGATTCATCGCCTTTCCGCGCCGGCTGCTTCCACAGCGGAGCGGCACGCGCTCGAGCTGGGGCTCTACGACCCCAAGACGAACCAACGGTGGGATAGTCGCGGATCCGAGGGGGAGCTACCCGCTGATTCGGTCCACGTTCCCATCGGGGAGCAGCAGTGAGGGCGACGAAGGCAGTCGAACGTGTTGCATTGGGAGGCATCCTGGTGGCCTATGTGGCGCTGGCGGTTGCATACAGCTTGGCCAACCCACTCTACGAATCAACGGATGAGCTGCGGCACGTTCGGTACGTCAGGCACATAGCCGCCTACCGCAACCTACCGGTGCAGCGTGCTGGTGCACCGCGCGCTCAGAGCCATCATCCTCCCCTCTACTATGCCCTCGGGGCATTAGCTTCGTGGTGGGTCGATGTCGAGCAGGATGTCTACTACCAGCCTGCAGAAAACCCCTTCTGGGCGCATCGGTACTGGGAGGTCGGCAGCGACAACAAGAATCTATATTTACACCGTGCTGACGAGAGCTTCCCTCCCAAAGGGATCGCCCTGGCAATCTATGTCGTGCGCTGGATGACAGTGCTCATCGGCGCCGGGGCCGTCTGGCTGACCTTTCGAATTGCGCAGCATGTGTTCCCCGCGCAGCCCGCGTTGGCTCTCGCCGCCGCCGCGCTTGTGGCATTCAATCCCCAGTTTATCTATCTGAGCGGAGCGGTGAGCAACGACGTTCCTGCGGCGTTATGTGGAGCGGCCGTGCTGCTGATGTGCATCAGACTGTTCCGTGAGGGCCCCACCGTTCGCAAAGATATGATACTCGGGGCTCTGCTCGGGCTGTCGCTTCTGACTAAGTTCCACCTGCTGGCTCTTCTCGCACCGATAGCCGTATCGTATGGTCTTAGCACAGTGGCCACGCGCGACTGGCGTGCCGTGCTCCGGGCTGCTGCCATTATCTTGGGCCTG
>JASFVD010000362.1:0-3428 GCA_050050015.1 Anaerolineae bacterium
TGCGCAATGTGATGGAGGGGACTGCATCTCAGACTGGTCTCGCTCTCTCGATAATGAGTCTGGCCTACGCGCTGGCCTCGGTCCAGTACGGTCGAGTGGCTTCCCGCCTGGACGAGCTTACTGTGCTTACGGTGGCTATCGGTCTGGCAGGCGGTGGTTTCCTGCTCATCTGGGCGGCGGACGGGTGGGCTATGCTCGTGCTGGGGGTCACGGTGGAACGCATCGGCATGGGACTGTTCGAGCCCAGCATGATTCTCTGGCTGGCAAATGCGGTCTCTCCTGGAGCTCGAGGCCGTGTGATAGGCGGACTAACGGCTGCGCTCTTCCTTGGCCAATTCTTATCCTCCATCGTGGTTCAACCGGCGGCTGCGCGGCTCGGGCCGCGCGGGCTATACTTGAGCGTCTCCGTGATCTTGCTCGTGACGGCCCCACTGCTGTGGGTTGTTCGTCATCGACTGCGCGCATTGGCCGATCGTGCCGCGTCGAGGGGGAAGCCTATCTCGGATGGCGCGGCATTCGGATTGGCGCTGATCGGCTGTGACCATTCCCAAATCGCAGTGAGAGGTGGTCGGGACGACCAGGCGTCGACCGGCAAACGGTCCTCAGTTCAGCCTTGCGGGGCCGCATGTCCGGCAAACTAGGCCACGCGACGTCGATTCCCTGGGTCCTCGCTTCCAGCTCGCATCTGCGAGGGCTGAGGCGACAAGGGCCCCGGGATCGGGAGGACGACCCAATTGAACGCCGCGTGGCGCCTAGGAACAAGGCGCCTCAACGCACCCGTCTTGCCTGGGCGAAAGCGAGCTAAAGACCGCGGCTGGGAGCCGCTTGGCACGGGTGTAGGCCGGAGCTGCGCAACTTTTCGATGGTGACGAGCGAACTTGGGCATGATGGCGCAGCACGTTACCTCTCAGGGATCCAAGAAGACGATTCGTGAAACGATTTGGAAACGGTTGATGCCTATGATTACGTGAGAATACTTATCTACGCGCTCGGGCCCGGATTGCCATTCCGTGGTTGGGAAGATACAGGCTAGCAGGTCCCAGGCGCGCAATACTCTTGTGAGTGAGGAGGTACACGATGATAGCGGATGCACCACTGACGGCGATTCTTCCGGCGAGTGACATTGAACGAGCAAAACGGTTCTACTCAGAAAAGGTGGGCCTTCGACCTGCCGATCTTGCGGTGCCTGACGATGGAGCTGTGTTCCTAGGTGGGAGCGGCACGATGTTGTATCTGTACGAGCGTGAGGGCGGTACCAAGGCCGATCACACGGTTGCGGGCTGGCTGGTCGAGGACCTCGAGCAGGCCGTCGCGGAGCTGCGAGGCAGGGGCATCGCCTTCGAGAGCTATGATATGCCTGGGCTGAAGACTGACGAACAAGGCATCGCCGAGAGCGGCGGAGCCAGGGGGGCCTGGTTCAAGGACAGCGAGGGGAACATCCTCGCACTGACAGAATTCTAGGGCTCGCAGCCCAGAAGGGAGGCACAGAGCGAGGCTCCAGTCTTGTGGAGCAGATGACGGAGATTCACGATATGACGCAGGCTGGCCGGTGCGTGGAACCCACGCCCGGTCAGCAATGGGTCGGGCATGTGGATCGCCCGGACATGGCAGCAAGTTACGACGATTTCGCCGGCGGGTTTGTCTGATGCCGGTACGTTCCTAGACATCAAGGAGGTTTCCGATGGGCAATCCAGTACTCGACACGATTAGAAAGCGACGAACTATTCGCCGGTTCACCGACGAGGATATCAGTGAGGAGATCGTCGACACTCTGCTGGAAATGGGCCTCACAGCTCCCAACCGGCTCAACCGACAACCCTGGCATTTCATCGTCATTCGCGACAAGGCGCTGCAGAAACGCCTGGCGGATCTGCTGGGGCTGCATCCTTACCTCGAGAAGGCCCCGGTCCTCATCGCTGCCGCGGCTCGCCCCAAAGTGTCCACGACGTGGCAGATGGATATCAGCGCTGCCATTGAGAACTTGCTGATCGCGGCGACGTCCCTGGGTTTGGGGACGTCGTGGGTTGGCGAGCCAGACAGTGTGATCTGGACGATGGCGGAGGACATGCTGCGCGAGGCACTCCACATTCCCAACCAACTCGGCGTCCGAATCCCAGCCCTTATTGCTGTGGGCCACCCAGCGGAAGAGCGCCCGCCGCACGGCAGGCACGACCGGTTCGATCGCACCAAGGTGCACTATGGTGTCTGGGAGGGGCGCAGGCTCAGTGGCGGGGAGGAGCATCAGTAGGGACTGGATCTCGTCTAGGGCGAGTCCTCTGCCGGACAGACAACCTGGACAACTCACAACCGTGCCCAATCCGGCGGCGAAGTGCACAGCTGGACACCATCGCACCGGCGGTTCGTTGACAGCGGGTGAACTTCCGGATATCTGGGACACAGACATCGGCAGGCCGGTCGACGGCGGCCGACAAGCTGCTTGTTGTCAACGAGCGGACGGAACCGCCCATTGAGCGCGCTCGCTGTGCCGAAAAGCGAAGGGCCGGGGGACGGGCGGGACGCCAACAGTCGGTTCATGCCGACGTGCCCGGCCGCTTCATTGTGGCGGCAGACGTCCTGTAGGGGACCCGCCTATCCTATCAAGCTTGCCTGGTCCCTAAGTGACCGGCCAGGACGACGATTGCCCTGTGAAAGGTGATTCTCCGATTCGACGGAAGGACCGCTGCCGTGTGTGAAGCGATGATCGACGCGGCGCCCTGTGATGCCTCGACGGGCTCGGAAGTGCGGTTGCCCACATGTTGTCGCCCAGCAGCCTCTCCTCTTGTCCTTCTCTGTCCCCGACCCACGGTTGCAGTGCGCACACGTGGCCCACGACGCTGGTCGGAAGCATCCGTCGGCACCGAGGGCATGTCCCTTTTCGGGCCCCTTTGCCAGGTTGGACGTTAGATAGTACAATCTGACATCCTGACGGCTGTTGCACGAGCCGTGGAAGACCCTCATCATCTGCAGTGCCAGGTCTAGAGCTTCTCCATACAATAGGTACGTCACGTCGTACTGATCCAGATAGGGGGAGGGCGCGCATGGAACTAGGACTTATCGGCCTCGGCAAGATGGGTGCAAATATGGCCCGCAGATTGTCGCGGGGCGGTCATCGCGTGGTCGGCTACAATCGGTCGCCAGAGGTTGCGTATGCCTTGGCGGACGAGGAGGCAAACGTCGTCGCGGTTGACTCGTCAGAAGACCTGGTGGACGCACTGTCTTCACCGCGAGCAGCTTGGTCAATGGTCCCTGCCGGTGGCCCGACCGATGGAGTGATTTCGTCACTCGTGGAACTGCTTGAGCCGGGGGACATCATCGTGGACGGTGGCAACTCCAACTACAAGGACACTCTGCGGCGGGCGGAGTTGGTGAGTTCGAGGGGACTCCACTTCGTCGACGTGGGTGTAAGCGGAGGGATCTGGGGCTTGGAG
>JASFVD010000363.1:0-3415 GCA_050050015.1 Anaerolineae bacterium
GCGGCACGGGCGGCAACGGTACTGTCCAAGGACAAGGTCATTGCGTCGGGTGTTGTGGCGCGTGTGAACGAGTACCTGTGCCGGGGCTGTGGTCGCTGCGTGGACACATGCGAGTTCGGTGCCCTGACACTCGAGGCCATCGGCCCGGGACTTGAGGCGGCTCGCGTCAACCCCGTGATGTGCAAGGGATGCGGCGCGTGTGCGTCGGTGTGCCCCACAGGTGCGATGCAGGCGTGTCACTTCACCGACGAGCAGGTCATGGTGATGGTGCGGGCCGCAATGCCGGAGACGGTGTCGCCATTCGCGTCGGAACGCGGCGCGTCGTGACCCAGGTCATGTGAGAGTGAACGACAGATTCGAGCCACGGATTGTCGTCTTTGCCTGCAACTGGTGCTCCTACGCCGGAGCCGACCTGGCCGGTGTCAGCCGATTACAGTATCCCCCGACCACGCGCGTCATACGCGTGATGTGCTCAGGACGGGTGACGCCAGGCTTCATTCTGGAGGCGTTCCGTGTGGGAGCTGACGGTGTGTTGGTTACCGGCTGCCACCCCGGTGACTGCCACTACATCTCCGGCAATGAGAATGCAGTCGTCACGGTGAAGAAGACGACCCGATTGCTGGAGCTTCTGGGTGTTGAGGTCGACCGCCTTCGTCTGGAGTGGATCTCCGCAGCCGAGGGTACCCGCTTTGCTCGTTTGATGACCGAGTTCACCAAGCAGGTTCGCAGTCTTGGGCCGAGCCCCTTGGGAAATGGCAGAATGAAACGTGAGGCGTAGTTTCGACTTGGAACCTATCTTGCGTCGGACTGGTGCCTACCTCTGTCTTGACTGCGGAAAGTGCACTGGGAGTTGTCCGGTGTCTCGGGTGGATGTCTCTTACTCGCCGCGCAGCACCATTGAGCGTGTGTTAGCGGGCCGGCCGGACGACTTGATTGGTGACAGGTATCTGTGGTCATGTCTGACCTGCGGCCTCTGTACCATCCGCTGTCCCGCAGATGTGGACTATCCGGCCTTTGTCCTAGCCGCCCGCATCGAGGCACGGAAGGCGGGTGTAGAGGGTGTCCCTGCTCACAACGGCATCATGCAGCAGTTGATGGCCCTGATGAGCCAGTCGGTTGAGCAGAATCGCACGGGCTGGCTGACAGCTGACTTGCAGACAGTAGAGCAGGGCGAGGACTTCTATTTCGTTGGGTGTCTGCCGTATTTCGACGTCATCTTCGAGGACGTGGGCGTGGTCTGCACTGACACAGCGCGGGACGCGGCGCGTCTGATGAACGCAATCGGCATCAACCCAGTGGTCAGCGACGACGAACGATGTTGCGGTGCCGATCTGCTGCTCAATGGTGACGAGAAAGGCTTCCGCGAACTAGCTAGACTGAACGTCGAGCACATCGCTCAGACCGGGGCAGAACGGGTGATCTTCACCTGCCCCGAGTGTTACAATGCCTTCCGAGAGGATTATCCCTCCTACGTTGGCTCGCTGCCCTTCGATCCCGTTCACATCGCAGAACTTATGCTCGAGCATCTGGACGAGCTTGCATTAGATGAACTGAGCGAGACCGTCACGTACCAAGACCCCTGTCGACTGGGTCGCTATCAGGGGATCTACGAGGAGCCACGGATTCTTCTCGAGGCTACTGGCACTGACTTAGTCGAGATGCCGAAGAATCGAGCCAACGCTATCTGCTGCGGATCTGCAGGCTGGGTATCCTGCGGTGCTTGCGCTAAGGGCATTCAGCTGTCGCGGCTGCGGCAAGCAAAGGCCACTGGCGCAACTCTGATGGTCACAGCCTGTCCCAAGTGCCGCATTCATTTTAGCTGTGCTCTTGGGGACGCCGACGACGAGATTGATCTAGCACTGGAGGATCTGACAGGGCTGCTCGCGCGAGCCATGTTGCCTTCCGCGGACGAATCAGGCAACTGAGAGCCGGGAACGCGCTGAAACGGATCGGACCTGGGACATGACGGCTTCAGAAAGTGTAGAATACTTGGTTGTGACCGTGTCGGGAGCAATGGGCGGGAATGATAGTCGAAACTGAATCGGAGTTTGACGTCAGTACATTCGACCCGGACTTCCGCGACGAGATCGCCGCGGAGCCAGGCGGGGAGCACATTCGGCGGTGCTTCTCGTGCAGTACGTGTACCGCGGGCTGTCCGGTGGCCAGCGTCACTGACAAGTACAACCCGCGCAGGATTATCCATATGGCGCTCCTTGGTATGCGTGACCAGGTACTGACTAGCGATTTCGTTTGGCTCTGTTCTGTCTGCTACACGTGCTACGAGCGCTGCCCACAGGACGTGCGCATCCCGGAGCTGATGAACGCCATCCGCAACATCGCGGTGCGAGAGGGGCACATTCCTCGGGCGTTCACGATGCAGGTGCAGGCACTGCGACAGCACGGGAGGCTCTACGAGATCGACGACTATGAGAATGAGCGCCGCGCCGGCTATGGCTTGCCACCGATTGAAGAGGATGCAGTTGCGGTGAACGCTATCCTGGACAGAATTCGTCTTGAGTCGCGCTCGGAGGATGAGGCTTGACGCGGCGCTACGCGCTCTACTTGGGCTGTTCCGTACCAGTCCGTGGGATGAACTATGAGATGTCCACCCGAAGGGTGGCCCGTCCACTGGGGATCGACCTTGTGGACATCGATGGCTTCTCCTGCTGCGGGTTCCCCGCCAAGCCACTGGATTGGGAGGCCGGGTTGCTGATGGCGGCTCGCAACCTGGCTTTGGCGGGCGCAGAGGGTCTCGACATCCTGACCCTGTGCAGTGCCTGCACGGGTACACTCACTGAGGCCAACCGGCGACTCCAAGAGGACGCCGAACTCTGTGCTTGGGCCAACGCGCAACTGGACGGCATCGATCACACCTACCAGGGCGAGGTGCGGGTGCGCCACGTCGCGCGGATGCTCTACGAGAAGATCGGTGTCGCGGCTCTGCGCGAGAGCGTCGTGGTCAGCCTGGAGGATTTCGGTTTCGCGCCGCACTACGGGTGCCATTATCTGAAGCCGTCGCATCTCTATGAGGGGTTCGATGATCCGGAGAATCCCGTGAGCCTGGATCGGCTCATCGAGGCTACACGCGCGCGCGCCGTGCGCTACGAGGATGAGCCTCAGTGCTGCGGGGGCGGCATCCTCGGCTTCGACGAGGAGACCGCCCTGCTGGTGACCAGGCAGAAGCTGGACCACGTGAAGGAGGCTGGCGCGGACGCGATGGTGCTCATCTGCCCGTTCTGTGCCATCATGTATGAGGCCAACCAGCCTCGCGTGGAGAGGCTCTATGGGGTTACGTATCGGCTGCCTGTGCTATACTATCCACAGATTCTGGGCCTGGCAATGGGCTTCTCACTTGAAGAGATCGGGCTGAAATTGAATCGCGTCAAGCCGCGCCGGTTGATCAGAAAGCTGCGTG
>JASFVD010000364.1:0-3413 GCA_050050015.1 Anaerolineae bacterium
TACGGACAAGCATCATCTCTCCAACCCGAGAATGCCCATTTCCACCACAAGGTGGGCACGGTGCACAACCAGATGGGACGATACCGAGAAGGCAGCGAACACCTGGAGAGGGCAGTGGAGCTGGAGCCAAGGAGGACCGAGGCATATGTCGAGCTTGGTCAGGCCTACGAAGAGCAGCAGCGCTACGACGAGGCGATGCAGGCATACGATCAGGCACTCGCCATAGCTCCTCAGGAGGCAATCCATCACGAGTGTATGGGGCGCCTGTGCCGAGAGCTCGGCCATCTAGACAAGGCCCTGGGACACTTCCAGGAACTCGTGAGTCTTGAACCGGAGAATCCGGCCAACTACTACGAACTGGGCAAAGTCTACGAGGCGCGTGAGGACTACGACGAAGCGCTGGAATCTTACCTTGAGGCGTGCAAGCGCGATCCCGACGAGGCTGAGTATCACTACAGCGCGGGAGTGATCTACAAGCATATGAAGCGATACCCCGAGGCTGCGGCCAAGCTTCGCAAGGCGATCAAACTGCAGCCTGGTCACGCCGACGCATACAAGCAGTGGGCGGCGGTGAGCGCGATGTCCTTCATCTGGCGCGAGCGCAACGATGGCTAGGGAGGGGGACAGGGACATGAATGCGGCAGGAGGCTTCTCAGGGCCCGATGACGACTTGAGAGCACGGATGGGTGAGGCGCAAGGGCAAGTCTCGAAGGTAGTCAAAGAAGCGCAGGCGGAGATGAACCGACTGGCCGCCGTTCTGGCTGAAGATGAGGCAGCATGGGACAAGCGGGTCGCAGCGGAGAGCGGTGGGGGCATAGGAAGTGCGTCGCGACCGCCTCGCTCTGAGTCGGTCAATCTGATCGTCTCCAGCAAACGAGCATTGGTGAACAAGTACGGCAAGTATGGATTTGAGCGTCTGGACAGCGACCTGCACGATCTCAAACAGGCTGTCGAATCGCGCGCCAAACTGGAGGCGGTGATCCTCTACGTCGATAATGAATCGTCCTTGAAGCGGTTTGGCCTCCAGCCGGTCGAGTCGACGAACCCGTGGCAGGTGAAGAGGCTCGTAGATGCGGTGGACGCCCGACTTGACGAAGAGGGGCGAGAGGTCGGATACCTTCTTATCGTCGGGGGTGACGAGATCATCCCTTTCCATCGTCTACCCAATCCCGTCGATGATCAGGACTCGAATGTGCCTTCTGACAACCCGTACGCCTGTCGAGACTCAAACTACCTGATACCGGACAGGGCAATAGGCAGGATGCCCGACGGCCACAACGAAGGAGTCGGGTTTCTTCGCACGCTCATCAAGACCTCTGCACAGGCGCACCGGTCCAGGGCCGTCTCGAAAGGCTTGATCAGCACCCTCGGAGCCGCGCTTCACAGGATCAGGCACTCCCGGGCAAACGACCACGGCTTGGGGTACTCGGCCAGCATCTGGCGGAAGGCGTCACGGGCCGTCTTCCAGGTCATTGGTCACGATGATCATCTGAGGACATCTCCGCCTCTGACTTATGAGGGCTTCCAGGTCACGGACCGGCCCCATTTCAGCTACTTCAACCTGCACGGGATCGAGGACGGTCCCAACTGGTACGGTCAGCGTGATGCCCTGTTTCCGGCCGACTACCCTCTCTTTCCACTGGCGCTGCGTCCCGAAGATCCGAGCATCGAGGAACATGAGAACTCCGTGGTCTTCACTGAGGCCTGCTATGGCGCGAACATTCTGGGGAAGAGCAAGGCTAGCTCGATAGCCCTACAGATGATGGCGGCCCGCGCGCTGGCTGTCGTTGGTTCCACTAAGGTCTCCTACGGGTCAATCGCTCCGCCCCTACTGGGGGCCGACCTCATTGGCAGACACTTCTGGGAGGGACTGCAGAACCACTTGACGGTTGGCGACGCCCTGCGACACGCCAAGGTGAGTCTTGCCACTGACATGTACGAGCGACAAGGGTACCTCGACGATGAGGATCAGAAGGCGCTAATGAGCTTTGTTCTCTACGGAGATCCCTCACTCCCAATCACGTCGATTCAGAGGGAAAGACCGGCGGGGGGCACACGAGATGTCTTCTGTCCTCCGATTATCTGCTCGAAGATAGCCCGGAGCGAGAACGGGATGGCCTCCGACGAACTTGTCGCCAGCGTCAAGAACCGGATTGAGACCAGCCTGCCCCACATGTCGCACGCCATGGTGCGAGCTAGGCCGTTGGGCGTGTGCGACGAAGGGTGTGGACACAACTGCGGGTCCGAGGCTGAGGCACAGTGCGCTTGCTCGTCGCAGAGACAGAAAGGCTCGCGACGAAATGGAAGAGGTTGGTCCTTGACTCTAAAGAAGGATATTGCCATCTCAGGCGATGGCGCACACCATCAGGTGGTGAAGGTGGTTGTCGATGAGACCGGTCATATCCTGAAGATGTCGATGTCGAAGTAGGCCTTCGTGACCATGTTGGTAGGAGAATTCTGCTGCAGCACTGACACTAACGGCTGGGTGACTATGCCTTCGGCGTTCCGAGCCGAACTATTCGATGGGGCGACGGTGACGCGCGGTATTGAACGATGTCTCCTGATCTATCCCGCCACAGAGTGGCGAGAGCTTACCGGCAAGATGGGACAGGGCCTACCACTTACGAGTCGACCCGCGCGGGAGTTTGCGCGGTTCATGTTCTCGGGAGCTGAGGTTTGCACTCCTGACCAGGCCGGGCGATTGCGCTTGCCAGATCAATTGCGTGAGTATGCGAGCATCGAGGACGAGGCCATCATCGTGGGGCTCCTTTCTCACCTGGAGGTATGGTGCCCCGAACGGTGGCGGAAGACCAAGTCGGCCATCATAGAAGACGGGCCCGGTCTCGCGCAAGAGCTGCGCGAGTTCGGGATCTAATGTACATCAACGGGAGGTTGAGCGTGGAGAAGACAATTGGCGCACCCATCGATAGCTGGGAAGGGGTCTCCATCAAGGTGATTGGCGTCGGAGGTGCTGGCAGCAACGCCGTCGACCGGATGGTGCAGGTGGGCATCCCGGCGGTCGAGTTCATCGCCGCGAACACCGATGCTCAGGCGCTGGAGCGATCGGAGGCGTCCTGCAAGATCGTGCTCGGCGATAAGCTGACCAAGGGACTGGGAGCGGGGGGGGACCCGGCTCTTGGGGCCGAGGCCGCTGAGCGAAGTCGGGAGCAGCTCGCCGAGGCGATGCGCGGGACGGATCTCGTCTTCATCGCTGCAGGCATGGGCGGAGGAACCGGCACGGGAGCGGCTCCCGTCGTAGCCGACATTGCCCGGGAGGAGCATGCGCTGACGATCGCTGTCGTGACGCGGCCCTTCAAGTTCGAGGGGAGGCAGCGTCATGAGATCGCCGAAGAGGGAATGAAGCGGCTGCGGGAAGCCGTGGATACGTTGGTGGTGGTCTCGAACGATCGACT
>JASFVD010000365.1:0-3410 GCA_050050015.1 Anaerolineae bacterium
TGAATCCAATAGCTTGCGCCCGCCTCATCCCTGCTGGGCTCCCAGCCGATCAGTTTCAGCGCCCGGGCGGCAGACTGTCGCACATCCGTATTGCGGTTGCTCAGTGCTTGGATCAGGGCGGAGGCAGGAGGCCCCCCAATCTTTCCCAGCGCCTCGGCTGCCCACATCCGTACTATCTGTGCACTGTCGCCCAGCGCCTCGATCAGGGCCGGGATGGCGGCATTGTCGCCGATCTTCCCCAGTGCCTGGGCCGCGCCCTTGCGCAGATCATCAGTGCGGCCGTCTCGCAGCACCTCGACGAGGGCAGGGACCGCGGCAGGACCCAGCTCTCCCAGCGCCCGGGCTGCGTTGCCCCGCACGTCAGAGCTGCTGTCGCCCAGAGCCTTTGTCAGGGCGGGCACAGTGGCAGGGTCGCCAATCTCTCTGAGCGCCTTGGCCGCAGCTTCTCGCACCCTCCAATACCTGTCACCCAGAGCCTCCACCAGCGTGGGAACGGCGTCAGCCTTCGCAAGTTCTCCTAGCAACTGGGCCGCAGTTACCCGGACTTCCCTCTCCTCGTCGTCGATGGCCTGGCACAGCAGCTCGACGACCCTGGGCCCACGCAGATCGCCGAGCAGCGTCACGGCCTCGTGCCGGATAGCCGCATCACGATGCTTCAGCGCCCCGGCGAGTGGCTCAAGCGCCTGCGGATCGGCTAGGTTGGCGAGGGCCTCGATGGCAGCTTGGCGCACAGCGGACTCTGCGTCGTCCAACGTGTCTGTCAAAGGGCCGACTGCTCTTTGGTCTCCGGTGTCTCCAAGCGCGCCCGCGGCGTCCCGCCGTACCGCGGCGCTCTTCTCATACCATAGTGCTTTGATCAGTGCTTCAACGTCACCCTTGTCCCTCAACTCGTCCACGTCCGGTGGGCCGAACAATCGGCTCAGAAACGACATCGTCTCCCTCCCAACGACTTCGCTGCGCCTAACGGTGCTCTCAACCGACCCTCAAGTGTCCCGCACCTCCTCTCGTCCTGATGCCAGCCGGCGAAGCTGGAAGCCGCCTCTCGCCAGCAGCACCGGCAGATCGATCACAGCTTCCCGATCCTTATCCTTGGCGTCCTCAGACAGCTCGGCCCACGGCACCATGTCGGGGTGCGTCTTCCTGTCGGGATCCTTGGGCCCCGAAGCATACTGCCACTTTTCCCGGCGGCGCTCGACCATCCAGCGCTCGTGCTCCAGCCGTGCCATTTCCTCCACCTCGCCGGGGCTGAACCGGAAGGAGGCCGCCTCCCAGTCGACGAGAGGCGCGATCCCGTAGCCCACCTTGCTCAGCTTATCCCGGATGTGGTCGACCTGCCGGCGGTTCGATTCCTTCAGGTCCTCCGGAAGCGCATCCCAAGGGACGAGGGCGCGTTCCTCCTCCATCTCCTTGCCCTCTTCCAGGCGCCTCTGGAGATAGCGGTCGTGGACGGCCCGCGCGAGCAGTTCGTGGGTGCCGTCCAGGACCAGATCTGGCGTGCACGTGCGAGACACTGGGTCAAAGGGATGGACGTTGCGCAGCGAAACGGTCGCCTCTTGGTACTCCTCCAGCAGCCGGCCCAAACCGCCCTCCTCGGGCATCAACACCTCGATCGGCGTGTTCTCGTCCCCCAGCTGATGACGAAGCGCGAGCGCGACTTGCAGGCCAAGCGATGGATCATCCAGGCAGACGTATGTGGCATCGAACGGGCCCCTGGTGTCCTGGTCTCCCGGACCGGGCGCGGTCATTGACGCCAGTGTCTCAGGGTCCGCGTCCCAGGCGTGGAGGTCGCAGCTTTCGGCGAGCCTCGGGTAGCGGCCGTGCAAGGCCTCGACGGTTTCTAATGCGCCAGGGCCGACGGCCGTGACGTGAAGTCGCTCTTGATCCGCGGGCGCTTCCCGGTACCGCTGCTCGGCCGCGAGCGCGATCAGACGCCGGGCGACAGCCCCGAGGCCAACGACCAGCAAGGCCGGTGCCCTGTCGCCGGGAGTCCCCTCTGGGCCAGGGACCGGATGCTGGCGCAGCAATTCGCGGGCCGCGCGGTCAGAGACGCTGAAGACCTCGAGGCGAAACGTGGGGACTGGTTCGTTTCCCAGCTCGGTCTCACGGAGCATCTCGGTCAGCGCGGGAGATGCGACGTGCACCGCCGCCGTCAAAGCGCCTCGTTGGCGCCGCTTCGTCAGGTCCCTCGCGGCAAGGGCAACGGCCACGTTGTCGCCGTCGTCCCCACACACGGCGATCACATAACGAGCTGTGCCTACGCGGGTCTTGCGAAGCGTCGATCTCTCCGTCGCATCGCCGACCAGCACGGTGGCTCCCCGGTGCCGGCAAAGCGCGAGGTGAGGGTTGTTCGGATTGCGCTCGATCACGACCACCTTGTGGCCGCGCTCGAGGAAGGTTCTGGTCAGAAGGAGCCCCTTATGGCCCAGGCCACAGACCACGACGTGGTCACGCGTGAACCTGAGCACGAGAAGCTGCAGTTGCTGACGGAATAGGGTGGCGATGGTGAGCACGGCCGTGTAGGCCGCGAGCGCGGGCATGAGCAGCCGTGCCACTTCCAGTTTCCAGCCAATCGGGCCGGAGACGGCGCCGGACTCCAGCGTCGCTAGCTGGAGGGTCAGATAGAGGATGTCGGATGCAGAGAGGGGCTGGTTCGTGGCTTCTGCGTACTCAGAGAAACCCAGGTACCCGAGAAGCAGAGACCCGGCGAAGAGAACGAGCAGCAGCGGCAGCCGGACTGCTCTCCAGACTCGCCGCGCGCCCTTCAGGGGGCGCCGTTGGACGGAGGAAGGTCGCCTTGCGGTCGGTGCTCCGCTGGCCGATGACATAGGAACCTCAGTGTTGGCCGACTAGCCGCCGAACTCCGTCGTCACCGGGCGGCTGGGCCCCGCGACTCCCAGCGCTGGAGGGACGACCAGCGACCCGGCAGACCGTCCGTCGTGGTCGTTGGGCCCTGCAGACGACTGCATCTGCGCCGTGGGGCGCGGGCCGTGCCGTCCGGCGCGGACTCACGGATGCGAACGTTCAGCTTCTGCTTCTGCACGGTTTCGCCGCTCGGGAAGCGCGCACGACGTCTCCGCTGACCTTGTGCAATGTCACTAGGTGTCCGGTCTCGTCGGTATCCGCGATGTGATCGTGCGGGCAGGGGTGCGTGGGTCTTCGGGGCGGCCTCGGTGCCCGGCAGCTTGGTAGGAGCTGAGGCACGGGTCGATCCGATCGACTCTCTGACTGGCATCGATTATAGGGATGGCTTGAGATGTGTCAAGAGGCCAGGTGGGGGTGCCAACAGAAACTGTGTCGAGGGGCTGACAGAGGGTGCCAGTCCCGCTTCTTGGCCTACGTGGCTCTGGCTGATGGACTTGGCGTGGTGCCGTCGTGTTGCTCCGTCGATGTGCGGCAGGCTCAGGCCCGGT
>JASFVD010000366.1:0-3408 GCA_050050015.1 Anaerolineae bacterium
CTCCGGGTCGACAAGCACATCTTGTCGGCTGCCACCGCTGCCCCACGTCGCGTCGCCCAGGACGACGATGGGGAACTCGAGCCCTTTCGCCTGGTGGACGCTCATGATCTGCACGGCGCCACCAGCGAGGGCACGGGCCTCCCCCTCTCGCGCGCCGCTGTCCTGCAAGCCGCCGACGAGCTCCAGAAAGGCGCCCACGCCGACCAACCCACTGGCTTGAGCGTCGTCGAGCAGCTTGTCGACGTTGCGCACGGCTCGGGGCTGTCCAGCTCTGATCAGGGCGGCGCGGTAGTGCGTCTCGTCGAGGAACGCCTTGAGGAGGTCTCCGACTCCAGTACGTCCCGCCAGTGTGTGCAGCCTCCCGATCAGGGTTACCGCGCGGGAGACGCGCATCTCGGCGACGGGGCCAAGATCTGCCTTGACGTGGGGAAGGACGGTCCAGAGCGGCGGCACGTGGTCCCCGGGCGGGGATGATGCCTCTCGTGCTCTGACCAGCTGATAGACCGCGGCGTCCGAGAGGGCGATGGCCGGTGAGCGGAGGAGACCCACCAGGGCTGCGTCGTCGGTCGGGTCGGATAGGGCCCTCAGGGCGTTGAGGAGATCGCGGACCTCGGGCCGGTCGTAGAAGCCCCGGCCGGCCACGGTCACGTAGGGCAGCCCTGCCTCGTCCAGGGCGTCCTCGTAGGCGCTGAAGGAGGTCGAGGCGCGGCAGAGGATGGCGACGTCGCCGTAGGTCAACGGACGCCGCTCTGGGGGCATCGTCGCCGAGTCTCCTTCAGGCAGAGACCGGTTGGACGGCTGCTCGGCCGGTCGCCTGGACACACCCTCCACGGTCTGGGCCAGACGGGCGACCAGCGCCTGAGCGGCTCGATCGAGCGCGCCGTCGCCCTTGCTGCCCACACTCAGGTGACACTCGACGTAGGGCGGTTCGATACCCGGGGCCGGTGTCGCGCGGTGCGGCTCGATGGGGGAGAAGGGCTCGGCCCAAGGACGGTGCGGATCGTCCTTCTCACCCAACACGGGTCTCAGCAGGTCGTTTAGCGCCTCCACGAGACCCTGGTGGGCCCGATACGACGTCGCCAGGGCGAAACCTTGGCCGCTCCCAGGGTGACCGGCTCTGCCTGTGATGTGCTCCCTCTCCCGGCGAAAGACGGTGACGTCGGCTCCCCGGAAGCCGTAGATCGACTGCTTGGCGTCCCCGACGATGAAGAGGTTGCCGCGCGATTGTGCGGACCCATCTGACTGTGTAGGGCAAGCTGACCGTGTCGAGCTGGCTGACTGCGTCGAGCCATCGCCCGCCAAGAGGTGCACGAGTCGGCGCTGGCGCTCGTTGGTATCCTGAAACTCATCCACCAGAATAGCCTCGGCCTCGTGCTGCCAGCGCGCTCGCACCTCCGGGTGGTTCTCCAGAAGCTCCACCGCGCGGGACTCGAGATCGTCGAAGTCGAGGGCGCGTTCATCTCTCTTCTCGCCCTGGTACTGTTGGACTGAGAACAGGAGGAGGGCCCGCAACGAGGGCATGGCCTCAGCCAGCCTCTCGTCCAGCGGGTTGATCTGGAGAGAGAGGAGATCTGCGTGGCCGCGCCAAAGGCGGCGCAGGGTGCGCAGGGCGTCCTTGACTGCCGTCTTCTCCGCTTTGCCGCCCGCCCACGCCTTGTAGCTGCCTCCGACCAGGCTGATCTCGCCAAGCCTCGACAAAGAAGCCAGCCGATCGTCGATCAAACGGATACTGTTGGTGTGGACGGCATCACGGTGGCTGGCTGCGGCCCCTCCTCGGACAGGCGTCGCTTCATCGATGGCCCTCAGCGCCCAGCGGCGCTGCTCCGCCATGGCATCCTGCGGATCGATCGGCGTGCTGCGGCGGAGGATGGCCACGGCGTCAGACCACGCCCGCTTGGACAGCAGCGCGCTCAGCCGCTGGGCCTGACGCTCCTCCAGGGCCTCTTGCCAATGGGCCAGTGGGTCCACTGAGGCGGTTTCAATGGCGGCGGAGACGTCAAGACGCTGCTTGAGCAGCGACCCAACGACGCTGCGAAGGTTGTCTGGGCCCCTAAGCAAGGCGAATAGCCCAACAGCATCGGGTTCGTCGGCCGCCCAGGCAAGGGCTGCAGTCACGACCTCCCGCCGGAGCTGCGCCGCCTCGCCCTCTTCCAGCACAGCGAAACGCGGGTCGACGCCGGCCTCTGCCGGATGGGCGCGCAGGATCTCGGTGCAGAGGCTGTGAATGGTCCCAATGCGGGCCGCGTCCAGGCCGGCGTAGACGGCCTGCCAGCGGTCGCGCTGCTCAGGTGACAGGTCGGCCTGGTTGAGGTAGCGTTGGACCTCGGCGCGTACCCGGTTGCGCATCTCGCGGGCGGCCTTCCGGGTGAAGGTGACGGCGATGATGCGGCGCAACGGCATCCCGTCGGCCAGCAGCGATAGGTAGCGTGCGACCAGCGTTCGCGTCTTGCCTGTCCCCGCGCCGGCTGTGACCACGACGTCGCAGCCCCGGGACAGAACAGCCGGGAGCTGCTCTTGGTTCGGCGTGAGCTGAGCGACGATGGGGTGGAGTTCCTCTAGCACGTGGCCAATACCTCAGGTGGCTGTGTCGAACCAGCGGCGCTCGTAGTGCCAGCAGAAGCCCGCTGCCGAGCAGTACGAGGGACAGCCGCCGCCTGGCGTCTGGGGGACGAACTGTCCCTCTCGGGCGCTGCGGATCACGTCCCAGGCGTGCGCCACCGCGGTGCGGATCGCCTCGTCGATCCCGAAGTCCTCCAGCTTGAGCGGACTCGGCTCGGCGTGTCGGACGTGCCAGTAGAAGCCGGAGACGGGCTGGCCCAGCCCCAGCGCATCCCGGGCAGCGAGGGCATAGAGAGGCAGCTGGATCCTCTCTCCCTCGCGCAGCGCAGCGTTGCTGTAGTCGGAAGGGCCAGCGGTCTTGTAGTCGATGATGCGGACGCGACCGTAGACGTCGCGGTCGACGCGGTCGATGAGACCATGCAGCTCGAACGCGTCGTCTCGACCAGGATCAGGCACCACGAGCGGCGGCTCTCCCCACAGGCCGAAGGCGGCCTCATAACAAAGGGGGACGAAGTCGCCAAGCTGCTCCTCCTCCGACAGGGCCTCGAGCGTGCCTCGAACGTCCTCAAGGATCTCTTCTCGAGTCTGTGCCCACCAGGCCGTTTCCCGGAACCCCTGGCGTGCCGGCGCTTCGTCCAGCACGGGCCTGGCCACCTTGGGCAGCGCGGCCAGGAGCTGGTCCAGATCCGTGGGGTCGCCAACCGCGCGGTACACGCGCTCCAGGATCTTGTGATAGAGGTTGCCGCGCTGGAGCCAGTCCAGGCCCTCCCTCGGCTCCTCGCGCGGCTCGAGGGCCAGCACCTTGCTGGTGAAGAAGTAGAACGGGCAGGTGCGGTAGGCCTCCAGTCG
>JASFVD010000367.1:0-3402 GCA_050050015.1 Anaerolineae bacterium
GTCCCCTCGACGGCCCCCATCCAGATCGGAGCCAGCGACGACCAGGACAGCGGAACCGACCTCACCGCCGAGGGTAAGGTGGACGATGGGGCCTGCCGCACGACCAGCTGGGATAGCGCAGCGATTAACAGCCCGTTGTCGGTAGTGGTAGGGGAGGTGCTTCATTTTGCTACCCGATGTGGGATTCCAGTTGGAGGATCGGTGGGTTGAGGGGCTTTTGAGGGCGTTTTCGGGGTTGCGAGCGCGCAGCGATTCGAGGATGGAAGGCGCAGCGATTTCAAGGATTTGGGGAGGAGTGAGGTGATGGGCACTCAGCGGAAGCTGCGAGCCGGTGGGAAGAGGGGAGTGAGGTTGGAGAAGGGAGTAGAAGCACCTTTAAGCGTAGTGAGAGACAGGGAGAGACCAACGCCGCTGCAGTGAGACTTCTTGCAGTGAGTCAGGAGAGCTATGGAGTTGTGCGACGCTGATGGTCAGGCGTCAGCGTCGAGTAGAGTCGCCTGTTGCACTAACCGTCCCAGGTTTCGTAAGTTGATCAATAGATCAGCGAAACAGACGTCAGCCGTGGCGCCGTCCAGACCGTAGGACCAGATTCGATCGAGGTCCAGGCGCTCGATTTGGCCGTTGCGGCTTTCGGTGACATTGCGGCGGCTGGCGTAGTGCTCCTTCCAGAGATCGGAGCCGAAAGGGTAAAGGCGGGCCAGGCGCTCGTGGCGAGAGCCATTGGGATGGATGAAGGCGTTCTTGACGTGGCGTGTTTGGCCCAGAGGGTGGTCCGGATCTCGGAAGGGGCAAGAGACGTCCTGAGGGTCGGGATCGGGCCGGTCGGCACACACCTGGCGGCAGACCCAGCAGGCCCGGAGACGGGTGTAGTCCACGCCGTTGAAGGCCATGGGATAGCCGTGAGCGCAAAGCGGATGACCGTGCTCGTCATAGCCGCGCGCGATGCGGGTGTCCTCATCCTCGTCCGTTTGGTCGTGACGGATGTCGACGGTGGGGATAACCCCAGCGTTGTAGATGAGATTGAGACAAGGGGCGTAGCCGATAGCCGAGTCTGACACCAGCTCGCCGACGGTGATGTGTGGGAGGCGGGATAAGAGGTGGGTAAAGGCATCGGGAAAGATCACGCGCTCGTCGGTGTTGGCGGGGTGGACGGTGGTGTAGGCGATCCAGTAGGTGTGCAGCTCGTCGTCGGGGATGACCATCGGGTAGCTACGATAGCCGTAGACGTCGCGGGCTCGATGGGGGTCTTCTTCGCCGTCCTGATTGCGACCGGTGTAGTGAATGAAGCGGGCTTCGGTGTCTCGAGGCGTGGTGCGGAGGCAGACTTGAGCGCAGGCTGGGTCGGTGCAGTTGCAGCCCTTTTTGCCCGCTTCCTGAGCTGGGCAAGGCCGCGGGTCCTCGGGCGAGGTGGGCTGATAGCAGGTATCGGTGACCTTGCTGCAGCGCATCGTGCTATGAGCGTCATGTAACATCCCATCGACAGCAACAGGAAGGCCACGATGGGCGGGCGTGGCGTCTTGGGTGTTATGCTCGGGAAGAAGCCCTGTGGTTGTCAACAAGAAGACAAAGCGGGGACAAAGGGCGCTGTGGAAGGCTGGGCCCAAGTCATTGTAGAAGGTACGCATCGTCGAGGCGCTGGGCGTGCGGTCGTGAAACCCAAGCAGACGCCGCCAGCCACCACCGTGTGGACCGGCCAGACGTTTGGCCAGCTTTTTCCAACCCAGTCCCTCATGCCAGCGGAGCAGACAGCAGAGGAAGAGAGAGACCGGATCGTAGGGTGTCTGTCCCGGGGCGTCGAGGCTGATACCTGTCAATCCTACCAACTCGGCTCGGAGCGTGGAGAAGTCGATCAGATGGAGGGCGACATAGAACCCACTCATAGACGCCAACTGCTCGAGATCGGTTAAGACACGCCATCCCGGGTAGGTGTACCAGCTGAGGGCTCGGAAACGGAGGGGCTCCGAGCGGTTAATCCGGGAGGGAAAGCGAAAGGGGAGTTGCTCTATGATCACCTTGAGAGAGAAGATCGCTCGGAGACGCTCCACTCCTTCTCGCAGCTTCTTGGCTTTCTCTTCCCGCTCGTCAATCTGGGTGGGGAGGATCATTGGAGGCCTCCTCCCTGCCCGAGAGCACTCCGGTAATCCTGGCGCCGGTTGCGGCCGAGCAGAAAGCGTAGCGTGGCGCTGAAAGCTGGATGGCGAAGGCGGAGGAGCGCTTGTTGGAGATGGTAGTGCATCGCCTGGCGGCTACAGCCCAGCCAGCGGCCGAGCTGGGCGAGGGTGTGTCCACCTCGGCCGTCGAGTCCGTAATGAGCGCGAACCACCCAGCGTCGCTTAGCTCGAAGCCGCTTCACCGAGGCATCGAGAGCCTCTTCAATCTCCTGTTTCAGAACAACGTCTCGGGGATGAGGGAAGGGAGACGGTGCCAGGAAGGACCACTCGTCTTCCTGCTCCTTCTGCGCTCGGTCGACAGCGCCCCACACCTGACGGGCGATGGCCACGCTGGCGTAGGTGGAGAAGGCGGCCCCGTGCTCAGGGTCAAAGCCTAAAATGGCTCGCCACAGGGCAATGCGCCCCTCCTGGAGCGTCTCGGTGTAGGTTAGAGGGCCGCCCCACTGCTGGCGAATGATGTGATGCACCAAACCATCGTGCTGGCGCATCAGGCGGTTCAGACTCTGCCGGTCTCCGGCTTGAGCCCGCTGGAACAGTTGAGCCATCTCTGGCTCGGGGGTATAATCCGACATGGCGTTTCTCCTTTCTGTTGATGGGTTTGTGTGCCTCTATCATAAAGGGAGAAACGCCTTCTTCTCAAAAACAACAACGGTGGTCAGCCTGTCAGGCCAACCACCGTCTCATATCTTGGGTTGAACTTGTTCGACTTAGTGGGTTGAAATCACCTCCTCACAATCGCTGCGCTATCCCTCACCTGCGTGCGTGTTGACACCATCCCGTTTTCCCGTATACTAACGAGGACCCGGTCAAAGATTCCTGCGGAAGCATACCACCTGTCAGAGCAAGGAGGGAACCGTGCCGTCAACCGATCATTCGACCCCCGTACTGGAGTTGCGTGACATCACCAAGGCCTTCCCCGGCGTCCTCGCCAACGACCATATCAACCTAACCTTGCAGGAAGGCGAGATCCACGCCCTCCTGGGAGAGAACGGGGCCGGGAAGACCACCCTCATGAACGTCCTCTACGGTCTCTACACCCAGGACGAGGGCGAGATCTTCATCCGGGGAGAGCGAGACACCATCGAGGAGCCGAACGACGCCATCGACCGCGGCATCGGCATGGTCCACCAGCACTTCATGCTCGTTCCCGTGCTGACCGTGACCGAGAACGTGATGCTCGGCGTCGAGCCGACCCGCAACCGGATCTTCCTCGACCGGGCGACCGCCGCCA
>JASFVD010000368.1:0-3399 GCA_050050015.1 Anaerolineae bacterium
ACATGGGACGTGCCCTTCTTCCCGCCTACGGGCACGCGGTCCCGCCGCACCACCTCGAGCACGTGGCCTACCTCGGAGCGATCGGAGTGGCTCTCGCGGTGTTAGGGTTGGCGTGCGATTTTCGTCGTCGCCGGACGAAGCCGGAGCGTGATCGAGCTGCTCGTAACGCAGTGTATCTCCTGGTTCTTGTTGGTCTCTTCTTCGCTTTCGGTCTATACAACCCACTGTACGTTCTTCTCGCTCGCTATGTTCCGGGTTTCGCCCACTTCCGCGTGCCGGCTCGGTGGCTGGCCCTCTACGGCATCGGGACAGCTGCCATGGCCGGACATGCGATCCAGACGCTTTGGGAGAGCAAGGCACCGGGTGGGCGCGACTTGCTGACAGTAGCCGCTGCTCTTGCTGTCCTCATCCTTTGGGCGGTTATCGGGTCCCTCTTGGGCGGTATGGACGAGCTGTATCTGCTCAGCGTTGTCGGTTGGGTTGGAGCGTCTCTGAGCGCTATGGGACTGCTACTGGCGGCCTCGCGGATATCGCGGGCGGCGACCGTGGGTCTGCTGGCGCTTCTGACGGTTGAACTCTTCCTAGCGAGCAGAGCCCTTCCTCAGACTAGGGCAACCGCGCCTCAGGCCTTTACCAGCTTGCGACCGGCTGTGGCCCACTTGCTGGCTTCGATCAGCCCCGCTGGCGCCCCACCCAGTCGCTTTTTGAGCATGTCCGACACCACGTTCGACCCAGGCGATCTCTCACTGATTAGGACGATCTATGAACCACAGCTCTCCAACGATGAGTTGTACGACTACATCGTTGCCAGCAAGCAGAAGGAGGTCATGAGTCCCAATCTCCCTTTGGCGTTCGGAGTGCCTGCCGTTGACGGGTATGACGGAGGTGTCTTGCCCTTGCAGCGCTACGTCGCGCTCGAGCGAGCCTTCCTGTCGGGGCAGGAGGTCTCCATGGACGGGCGCCTGCGCGAGAATCTGAAGGCCATACCCCAGGGACGGTGGCTGAACCTGTTCAACGTCCGCTACGTGATCACGGATAAGCTGCGAGATGCTTGGATAGACGACGTGTTCTACGACCTCCAGTTCGGCGCGCGGCTGTCGGGGGGCGAGTCGGCCACCGTGGGAGACGTGCCGCGATTCGAGGCGACGGCGCTGGGTGTCGTCTCCCATCTTGAGGGCGGGGCTGCGCTGCCCCAGGGTGCACCTGTCGGTATCGCAACGCTGAGATTCGCTGACGGCGACACGGCAGCGTTCACGTTGCTTGCGGGAGAGGACGTTCGTGAAGCGGCCGTTGAGCAGGTGTCAAGGGAGACAGCGACGGCAAGGCTCAGCTGGCCAGAACCGCGCACTCCGGTCACCGTCAACGTAGAGGCGATCGAGCCTGGCGTGACGTGGGTCGTCCGCGGACTGAGTCTGATCGACGAGCGCACTGGCAGCTTCCAGTCACTGGTTGTCTCGGGCGAGGGCCACTTCAGGATGATCCACTCGGGCGACGTGAAGATCTACGAGAACGTTGACGCGCTCCCACGTGCCTTCACGGTGGCTCACGCGCGGGTGGCTAGTGATGCAGAAGAAGCCCGCGAGGCTATGATGGACCCGATGGTTGACCTTTCGTCGGAGGTCGTGCTGGAACGCGGTGGATCGTGCAAGGGACCGACCGCTGACTCGGCGGATCTCGCTGAACCGTCCAGCGGAGAGCTGCCTGTCTCGGGAAGCGCCCGCATAGTCTCCTATCAGCCCGAGCGGGTGGTTGTCAGGGCAGGGCTGGATAGACCTGGCTATCTGGTCTTGACGGACGCTTTCTATCCTGGGTGGCAGGCCACCGTGGACGGCGAGCGTGCATCGATTTGTCAGGCCGATCTCCTGTTCCGCGCCCTTCCGCTGGAGCCCGGCAACCACCGCGTGGTTTTCAGGTTCAGGCCGCCGCTGCAGAGGGTGGGCGCTGCGATCAGTGGCCTAGGGCTGCTGCTTCTGCTGGCCGCTTGGCATGAGCGGCGGATTGTCGAAACAGTGGTGCGGTGCTATAATAGAATGCAGACTTGAGCTGGTTGGCCTTTGTCTGCCAGGAGGCCAGGGCTCGAACTGGGGGTAAACTAGGGCGCGCTCGATGCCTCCGGCGGCCAATTGGCGGACGAATTCCGCGATCGGATGTTGGAGAGGAGGCTCGACAATGAATACCTTCAATCGAGTCGTACTTGTCGTGCTGTTGTTGGCCGTCATGGGGGTGTGTTCCTTGATCCTGATCTTGCCCCTTCGGACTCTATGGACCGTGGCACAGCAGGCGAACGCTCTGGCCCGCTGGCTTGAACTAGTAAGGCCTGTCGTGCGACTGCCTGCTGGGATCCTGCTGACTCTGATCGTGGATCTGGTAGGAATTCTCTTCATCGTTCTCGAGGTCAGGCGACCGCCGGCAAAGTCGATCAACGTTGAGCAAGCATCGGGTGGTGAGGTCACGCTCAGCGTGGCGTCCATAGCCGACCAGCTCCAAGTGGGACTGAGCCAACTGCCGGGGATCATGCAGGTCAAGCCGAAGGTGTCTGCGAAGCGCAAGGGTGTCATGGTCGAGCTGGACGCGAGGATATCGGCGGACGCCGGCGTGCCGGATATGGCGGAGAAGATGGTGGAAAAGATTCAACACGTCATTGAGGAGAAGATGGGACTCAACTTGGCTCGTCCAGCAAAGGTCAACATCGAGGCGGTGCGCGACAAGGCGGGCCAACGACCGCCGGCCGAAGCGCCTGCCCCCGTGGCGGTCGCGAGCTCGGAACCACAGGACAAGACTGAGGGGGAGAGCGAGCTCCCGTAGCCATGTCGTGAGAGACGATCACGAGCATCTAGGCCTGACGGCTCGAGTGGAGAGTGTGCTCTTCGTGGCAGAAGAGCCGGTCTCCACTCATCGTTTGGCGCAGGCTCTGGAGGTCGACACCGATACCGTCGACCGAGCCCTGGAGGAGTTGGAGTCCCACTACGAGGGACGGGGACTACGACTCCAGTACTGCGACGGCGGCGTGCAGCTCACCACAGCGCCGGAGGCGGCCTCCCACGTGGAGCGTTTCCTCGGCCTCGAGTCGCGCGTACACCTTTCGCAGGCTGCCTTGGAGGCCCTGGCCATCGTCACCTACCGTCAGCCCGTCACGCGGCCGGAGGTAGAGTCGATCCGTGGAGTCGGTTCCGACAGCGTGCTGCGGACGCTTTTGAACGCTGGTCTGATCGATCGCGTCGGGCGCGACGACAGCGTTGGACGCCCCTTCTTGTATGGTACGACCCCGGAGTTCCTTCAGCATTTTGGGCTCGAGAGCCTCGATGACCTCCCTGAGCTGGAGGAAGACTCGAACATGGTACGAAAGTCATCTTGATTCTTCCCCCCTCGCACTGATACACTTTCAATAGTCATAGAATA
>JASFVD010000369.1:0-3398 GCA_050050015.1 Anaerolineae bacterium
TGGCTTGCCCTGCCCCTCGGGATCGTCGTCACCCTAGACTCGTTGCGCACCAATATCCCTCGCTACTTCGTGGCCCAGTACATGGGACAATATCAGCTGGGAATATTCGCGGCGATGGCCTATCTGAAGCAGGCCGGCAACATGCTTGTCATAGCATTGGGGCTGTCGGCCTGTCCCCGCCTAGCGCAACTGTTTGCATCCAACAGAAGGAGAGGATTCCGCAGATTGCTGCTGAAGCTGCTCGCGGTCGCGGGGCTATTGGCGGGCCTAGGCATCCTGGTGGCCTGGATTGGTGGTCGCGAAATCCTGACTGTCCTCTACCGGCCCGAATACGCACAGTTTACCGGAGTGTTCGTGCTGCTCATGGTAGGCGCTGGGATTGACTTTGTCGCAACAGTTCTCGATTATGCAGTCAACGCGGCCCGGTACTTCCGCGCACAGACGCCGTTGTTTGTCGCCGTCACGGGCTCGGCGGCCTTGGCCTCGTTGTTGCTGGTGCCGAGCGCCGGACTGCGTGGGGCCGCACTGGCTGTGATTGTGAGCACCGTTGTCCGACTCCTCGGCACATCATATCTTGTGCTACGGGCTATGCAAGCGCTTCGGGCGGACACCTCTCGAGAGGCACGTCCGGCAGGAGTCTAGGCTCGATGAGTCCTCTGGCACGACTTTGGACTGCGGTCACTCACGTCGACTGGATTACACCGTTAGTGCACCCCGGTGACCCAAAGAGAAGTGATGTCGGTCTGCCAACTGATGACGGGAGCTGCCTGTGGACGTCTGTGTGACGATCGATCATCGTTTCGCTCAAACGCCCGATGGAGCCACGTGGACCAGAACGTCGTTCACCCAAGACTTCTGGGCGCGGTATCTGACGGCGTTTGACAACGTGCGAGTAGTTGCACGCATAGAGCAGGTCACCTCGCCCCTCGACCACTGGACACGTTGCGATGGGGACGGGATTGTGTTCTCTCCGATACCGTACTATCACGGTCCCTGGCACTACCTGCGAAGAATGGGAGAAGTGAAACGGGCAGTGGTCGAGTCGGTCCCTTCAAAGGACGCGGTGATTCTGCGCGTGCAGGGCCAGATATCATCCTGTCTGAGGCCTTGGCTGCGCCGAACGGGCCGTCCATATGGCGTAGAAGTCGTCGGAGATCCTTACGACGCCTTCGCACCAGGCTACGTTTCGCATCCTCTCCGGCCATTCCTCCGCTGGTGGCTTCCACGCCGAATGCGGGAGCAGATTGCTGGCGCCTGCGCCGCCGCCTACGTGTCAGAGGACGCACTTCAACGGCGGTACAGGCCTCATCCTGGGGCCTTCTCAACTCACTATTCCAGCATTGTGCTCCCAGACGCAGCCCTCGCTGCGACGGAGCGATCACACACCAGCAGCCAGAACGCATTCACTCTCGTCATCGTAGGCACCCTGGACAATCTATCGAAGGGGCCAGATACACTCATCGAGGCTATGGCCTCCTGCGTAGCAGAAGGACTCGATCTCCGCTTGATCGTCGTCGGCGGTGGCAGGTACAGGCCGCAACTGGAGGATCAGGCCAGAACGCTGGGGCTGGACGGGCGGGTCCATTTTCTAGGCTGGGTGACCGCAGGTGAAGGCGTGCGCGCGCAGTTGGACGCGGCTGACTTGTTCGTTCTCCCCTCCCGGCAGGAGGGCGTCTCCAGAGCCACGATTGAGGCGATGGGCCGTGCCCTGCCATGCATCTCGACTCGGGTAGGCGGCACCCCTGAACTTCTGCCCTCCGAAGACCTGGTGCCGCCAAACGACGCCGAGACACTCGCCCGGAAGATCCGCGACGTGGTGACCAACCCAGTGCGGATGACCCGCATGTCGAGGCGCAATCTGGCGAAGGCCAGCGATTACACGGAGAAGGCACTTAGCATCCGCTGGACAGCATTCTATGAGTACGTCCGGGAAAGCACGAAATCCTGGTTGGAGACCGGCAAGTCATGGGAATCCACGCCTCGAGGGACGACGTGACGTGCGCCACGCGCAGGCCTGTATCCCGGCATCCGGCCGACGGTCGTTCACGTACGCCACGTGCAATGATTGACGGATCGGACCAAGCAGCTTGGACGGAGAGAGCCTTGAAGCGATGCTCCAACTGCATCCTGCCCGTTAGCTACCCTGGGATCGTCTTCGATGCTGATCGTGTGTGCAACTACTGCGGCGACTTCGCCAAGTCGCCGCTTCGCGGCAGTGAAGAGGATCTCAGACACCTTCTCGCTCCTTTCAGAGACAGAGGAGACTACGACTGCATCGTTGCACTGAGTGGCGGACGGGACAGCACGTACGTGGCACACTACGCGGCCAAGAAACTGGATCTGAGGGTTCTGGCCGTGACTTGCGACAACGGGTTCATGCCGCAGAGGGCGAGAGTCAACGCGAGCAGGGCGGTCGAGCGACTGGGCATCGATCATGAGTGCTTGGCCTACCAGAACGTTCAGAACCATGCTGGGCGATTCATCTCGGCCTGGATTAAGAACCCATCTCCTGCCATGATCGCGTTCCTCTGCAATGGCTGCATGACGGGAATCAGAAAGCTCTTGACCGACGCTGCGCGCCGGCACGGTGTCTCGGTCATTCTCGGCGGAGGCGGTGGCGTGGTCGGACAGGGAGGAGAGCCTGAGCAGTCGTTTGCCGAGAAGCTACTGAGCACTTCCACAAGCGAGGGGAGACTGGGGCACCGATGGGGGATGATCACCGGGTTCCTGACCGAACTGGCTAGAAACCCTGCATACCTCCAGTGGACCAGCTTGGACTCCTTCGCCAGGGAGTTCCTGCATCGGTTTTGGTATGGCTACGACAGGAACCTGTTGGTGCTGGGATTGTTTGAGTTCGTCAGTTGGAGCGAGGACGAGGTTGTCAGCACCATCCAGAGCGAACTTCGATGGGAGAAGCCAACCTACCGCCAGACCTCCTGGCGAGCCGACTGCAAGATACATTTCCTAAAGGACTACCTTTATGGCGCGACCCTCGGATTCACCAAGAACGTTGAACTGCTGAGTGGAATGATCAGAGAGGGAATGCTGACCAGGGACGAGGCCCTGGAGAGACTGAAACGCGATGACTACCTGTCGGCACAATTCCTGGACCGGTTCGTCAGTGAGCTGGGCATCCAGCTCCACGAGCTGGAAAGAGCTCTGGCGGACTACCGGGAGAGACCAGTACGCCACGCTCTACGGGAGAGGGCAGACTGAGATGGAACCGCAGAGGATCCCGCTGAGGTCAAGGAGTCGGCCAGTGGAGGATAGAGTGCCCAGTCGACCGCTCAGATGCAGAGTGGGGCCGAGCCGCTGTCAATCACGCTTCGAGCGTCGCCGTGACCGGTGCCATCCTGGGAGTGGACTGTGACGCACGTGCTTTCATCTGTCGCGCCCTA
>JASFVD010000370.1:0-3395 GCA_050050015.1 Anaerolineae bacterium
GGTCTTCCTCGGCAGCGCCCCACGGCCCCCCGCCCTAGCTCCCACTCACGGAAGGGTCGGGAATTTCTCAGTGCGGCGCTGCGCGCCCGCAGGGGCCATCTACTTGCTAGAGGTTACCTTTGTGTTAGAATACCGACCAGATGGGATTGCGCGAACACGTGTTCGACATATGTCAAAGGGTTGGCGGCAGCGGTCACGGCTGGGCCTGGTAGTCGTCGTTTGTCTGTGTCTGGCCTATGGTGCTGGCTTTCGGTTCTACAGTTTGCGGCGCCGCGCCCTGACCGGGCCGCCGGGTGGCCCCGTAGAAGCAGAGATCTTCTGGGAGGCGTGGTACCGCGTAGAGAAGCACTTCATCGGCCCGGTGCCGTCGCCGCGAACCCGCACCCACGCGGCAATACGGCAGTCGTTGGCACTCCTCGACCCCTACACAGCCCTCGTTGAGCCGGTCCCCCGCGAGCTGGAGCGTGATCGCGTACGCGGATCTCACGGCGGGATTGGAGCTGCAGTTTGGCGAAATCTCGAGGGACATATCGCGCTCGATCCGTATCCAGATTCACCCGCAGCGCGCGCTGGCCTGACAAGGGGGGACGTCCTCCTGGCAATCGACGGTGAGCCGGTGCTTCCCCAGACGTCGGAGAACGATATAGAGCGCAACCTCCGCGGCCAGCTCGGGACGCGCGTAGAGGTAGAGGTGCGGAGGCCATCAGGTTCGAGGCTTTCAGTTGGCGTCGTGCGAGAGCGTATCGAGATGCCCTCGGTGACCTGGCGCCTGGAGACTCCGACCGTCGCCTACGTGCGGCTGACCGAGTTCACTGACCGGACAGGCCCTGAGCTTGACGCCGCGCTCGAAGGCGCCAGGCGGGCTCGCGCCATCAGTCTGGTTCTGGATCTGAGGGGCAATAAGGGTGGACTTCTCGATCCGGCGATTGAAGTGGCTGGGCGGTTTCTTCGCGAGGGCGATGTGGTGGTCCACCAGACAAGCCGAACGGGAGAGCGGCGCTTTCGCGCCCCGCCCAGAGGCGACGTCGAGACGCCCCTAGTTCTCCTGGTGGACGGCGGAACGGCCAGCGCGGCAGAGATCGTGGCTGGCGCACTCCAGTACCACAACCGGGCGCTCTTGGTGGGCGAACCGACCTTCGGCAAGGGCTCGGTGCAAGAGATCTGCGATCTATCAGATGGATCGTCGCTACACGTAACAGCAGCGGTCTGGCTGACGCCGGATCGTCGTCGGATTGCCGAGGGCGGGTTGACACCTGATGTGCTCGCCTCGTCGACGGACGACTCGAACGACGAAGCGTTGAGCTGGGCCTTGGAGCACCTAGAATCGGAGTAACCATGGATAGGACATCACGGACTGTCGTTAAGTACTTACTGATCAGCATCGTCGCGCTCATACTCGCCGCTGGCACGTTCGCCGCTGGTTTTGGATCGGCATATGTGCTGAGCAGCGGAGAGGAGGGGCTCCTCAGGTGGCCCCCTACCCCCACCCGGTCACCCGCGCCAGCTGCTGAGGCGAGCGAGCCCGGCGTCGGAGAGCCAGAGGCGGAACCCACATCTACCCCGTTCCCAATACCGACTCCAAGGACCGAGGCCGAGAAGACCTTCCAGCTCTTCTGGGAGGCGTGGGACTTGGTGCAGCGACACTACTACGACGATCTGCCGAGCATGCAGGAAATCACATACGCTGCGATCCGAGGCATGCTCGACACGCTGGGAGACAAGTACACGGCTTTTATCGAGCCGGACGTGGCGGCGGTCCTCGAGGAGGACGCCACTGGGGAGTTTGAGGGCATCGGGGCCTTCGTCGATCTGGATGAGGACGGCAAACTCAGGATCGTCGACACTTTTGAGGGAGGTCCGGCTGCGCGGGCTGGGCTGCAGCCGGAGGATCGGGTGATCGCCGTGGACGGTGAGTCGCTGGTGGGCGACCCTTTGTACGAAGCCATCGGGAAGATTCGTGGTCCTGCCAACAGCGAGGTCACCCTCACCGTGGAACGCGAGGAAAGTCCAGAGCCGTTCACCGTCACGCTGACACGCGCGCGTCTGGAGATTCCTGTCGTTGAGAGGGAGATGCGGGACGATGGAATCGGATACATCAGGCTGTACGAGTTCAGCGCGACCGCCACTGACAGTCTCGAGGAGGGCCTCGAGGCCTTACTGGAGGAGGACCCCAAGGGAATCGTGCTGGATCTCCGGCAGAATCCGGGTGGGTGGCTGGATCAGGCGATCGACGTCTCGGACCTCTTCCTGGGCGACAAGCTGGTGGCAGTAGAGCGTTTCAGCGATGGCCGCGAGCGCGAGTTCGAGGCGCGTGCCGGTGACATCGCAGAGGAGGTGCCGCTGGTCGTGCTGGTCAACAACGGTTCGGCCAGTGCCTCGGAGATCGTGGCTGGGGCCCTCCAGGATCACGAGCGAGCCGTACTCGTGGGCACGTCTACGTTCGGCAAAGGGTCAGTGCAGCGTCCGTTCAACTTGAGCGATGGGTCTGAACTCCGCGTCACCGTCGCGCTCTGGTTCACACCGGACGATCAGCGCATCCAAGGACAAGGGCTAATCCCAGACATCGAGGTTCCGTGGCCCGAGGCAGATAGGCAGCAAGATCCAGAGCGGGACCCGCAGCTGCAGCGCGCGGTTGAGTATCTCCTGGAAGAGGAATGATGATGGGCGACGGCATCAAGGTTGTGGCGCGCAATCGCAAGGCGCGCCACGACTACCACATCGAGGACCGCTACGAGGCCGGGCTGGTATTGAAGGGAACCGAGATCAAGTCCATCCGTGAGGGACGCGTCAGCCTCCAAGACGGCTTCGTTCGCCCGCGCGACGGTGAACTGTGGCTACTCGACGTCCACATAGGGCCCTACAAGCCCGCCGGCCGCTACTACGGCCACGACCCGCGCCGCCCCCGCAAGCTGCTCCTCCATCGGTACCAGATCGACCGGTTGATCGGTGAGGTGGAGAGAAGTGGATATACAATCATCCCCCTGCAGATGTACTTGAAGGATGGGCGCGCCAAGGTAGAGATTGCGCTGGCCAAGGGGAAGACGAAGCGGGACAAGCGACGCTCCATAGCAGAGCAGGACGCCCAACGAGAGATTGAACGAGCCTTGCGAGACCGCTATCGATGAGACGGACACTCGTGGCCCCTGCCGAGGCTCTGTCTGGCTGGGACATCCGGTCCATCGGGGGGATAAACGCCCTGCCCCGACAGCAGAGACGGCTAGTGTATTGCAGCCTGGTTCCTGTAGACGTACTCGTCCGCTTCGGCATTGACCTCGAGGTGTCTGCCTCTTCGGATGAATCACCCTTCTTCCAGACCACGTCTCGCCGGTCGTCGGTAGCCTTGTCCCTGAGACATGCGCCAGACGCGGAAGACCCTCTCCTCTATCTCGAGCTGG
>JASFVD010000371.1:0-3389 GCA_050050015.1 Anaerolineae bacterium
CTGCGCATAGGACTGCGACGCATGGAGCGGATTGTGGTGGACCGCATGTCTAGCCGCGATTCAGAGTCGATGACGCCGGTCAACCTGATCAATATCCGCCCCTTTGTGGCTGCGATTCGCCAGTTCTTCGGGTCCAGCCGCCTGTCACAGTTCATGGAGCAAACGAATCCGCTGGCGGAGTTGACGCACAAGCGCACACTCTCGGCTCTCGGCCCCGGGGGTCTCAAGCGCGAGTATGCCGGTTTCGAGGTGCGCGACGTGCACTACACACATTACGGACGCGTCTGCCCAGTCGAGACGCCCGAAGGTCCAAACATCGGTTTGATCGTCCGGTTGGCGACTCACGCGCGGATCAATCCGTTCGGGTTTATTGAGACGCCGTATCGCAAAGTGGTCCGCAGAGTAGAGCCCACGGTCGAGGCTCTGGTTGGTCACGTACTCCGAGAGGACGTCGTGGATTCAGAGAACGGTGAAGTGGTTGGTGAGGCGGGGACAAAGGTCACCGTGGAGCTAGCAGAGGCGATCGCTGCTCTGGACCTGCGCGAGCAAGTCCCGGTAGAGTCCATGATCACCGACAAGGTGGAGTACCTGTCGGCGGATCGCGAGGATCGTTGCATGATCGCTCAGTCCAACGTCGAAATGGACGGTCAGGGGCATTTCTTGGAGGATCGAATCACCGTGCGCTACGCTGGTGATTTCCTGACCGTGTCCCCCCGACGAGTCGACTACATTGACGTTGCCCCCAATCAGGTTGTGGGTGTCTCGGCAGCCTTGATTCCTTTCTTGGAGCACGATGACGCCAACCGCGCGCTGATGGGCTCCAATATGCAGCGGCAGGCTGTTCCGCTCATCGAGCCGGAGGCGTCTATCGTGGGAACGGGCGTTGAGGGGCCGGCGGCGCGAGATTCTGGGCAAGTTGTGCTGAGCGAGGACGATGGTGAGGTCGTGAGCGTCACGGGCAGGAGAGTTGTGGTCCGGCATCCTGATTCGATCAAGACGTACGCATTGCGGAAGTTCGAGCGCTCGAACCAGAGCTCGTGCATCAATCAGCGACCGGCAGTGTATAAAGGGCAGCGTGTCCAGAAGGGGGACGTGCTTGCCGACAGCTCCTCCACGAGCGACGGTAGATTGGGTATGGGCCAGAACGTTCTGTGTGCCTTCCTCTCGTGGGAGGGCGGCAACTTTGAGGATGCGATCCTCATCAGCGAACGCCTGGTCCACGATGACAAATTCACGTCGATCCATATCGAGGAGCACGAGATCGAGGCCCGAAATACGAAGCTCGGGCCTGAGGAGATTACCCGAGACATCCCGCATGTGGGTGACACAGCGTTGCGGGATCTGGACGAAGAGGGCGTCATTCGGGTCGGTGCCGAGGTCGGACCACTGGACATCTTGGTCGGCAAGATCACGCCCAAGGGTGAGAAGGAGCTGAGCCCTGAAGAAAAGCTCCTGCGTGCGATCTTCGGAGAGAAGGCGCGCGACGTGAAGGACTCAAGCCTGCGGATGCCGCACGGCGAACGAGGCACGGTTGTCGACGTGAAATCCTTCGACCGCGAGGAGCACCGCGACTTGCCGACTGGCGTAGAGAAGAGGGTTCGGGTGAACGTCGCGCAGCTGCGTAAGCTGACCGAAGGCGACAAGATGGCAGGGCGTCACGGGAACAAGGGAGTTGTCTCGAAGGTAGTGCCTGTCGAGGACATGCCCTTCCTGGAGGACGGGACTCCTGTCGATATCCTTCTCAGCCCTCTGGGCGTACCCGGGCGCATGAACATTGGTCAGGTACTGGAGACACATCTTGGCTGGGCAGCGTCGCGGCTTGGCTTCCGCGCTGTCTCGCCCGCGTTTGACGGGGCAACGGAGACGCAAATCGAGGCAGACCTGGCACGTGCCTGGCTCATCGACCGGGCCTGGGATGAGATCACAGAGCGCGCCTGGGCGTGGCTGAAGGCGCAAGAGTATCCGCTGGAGTCCCTGGAGTCCGAGAGTGAGGCCCGGCTGCTCTACGTTCTCGGCTGGTTGGAGGGAGGCGACTACAGCGCCGATCGATTGATGAGAGACAATGTCTACGCCAGGCGAGCGATGCTCCGTGAGTGGCTCAGGGAACAGGGACACGATCCAGACAATCTGCTGGTCTTCGAGGATGATCCCCGCCCGATGACCGAGAGAACGGCAGCTGACCGTCGGGTCAGGGACGTCTGTCTGCGCATCTGGCTTCAGGACCGCGGCCACGAAACCGCCGACTTGGATGCTGAAGCGGTGGAGCGGTTGGCTGGCGACGTCAGCCTCGAGGTCGGGAAGCCGTTGCCCATACTGGGCAAGATGACGCTGTACGACGGTAAGACAGGTGAGCCGCTCGATCGACCGGTTACGGTGGGATACAGGCACATCATGAAGCTGCACCACCTGGTTGAGGACAAGGCCCACGCGCGATCCACAGGACCGTACAGCCTGGTGACCCAGCAGCCGCTGGGAGGCAAGGCCCGCTTCGGCGGCCAGCGCTTCGGCGAGATGGAGGTGTGGGCCCTTGAGGCCTACGGTGCCGCTCATTCTCTCCAGGAGATGCTCACGGTCAAGTCGGATGACGTGCAGGGACGCGTTGAGGTCTACGAGTCGATCGTCAAAGGTGAGCCCGTCAAAGAGGTCGGCGTTCCGGCGTCATTCAAGGTGCTGGTGAAGGAGATGCAGAGCCTGGGGCTGGGCATCGAGGCAATCACTCGAGATGGAGAGGTGCTGCGCTTCGGCAAGGATGAGGAGAAGACGAGGCCTCCTCGGATTGGCATGGGGCTCCTGGACCTGAGGCGCTAGCCAGCCTCGCTAGAGTGCGGTGGAGGCCGGCGCATGTGTTGGGCGAAGGGCTTCTATTTGTGCTCCTTGGCGGCGACGATTGGTGAACGGGCCTCCCGGGGGAGGAGTCTTGGGCAGGCTTGTGATTTGACTTCTGTTTCGTTTGTGTTAGAATAAGGGCTCGTGAGACGGGCGGCAGCCTGAATACCCTGTTGCCTTTGACAGACTGGAAGGCTTACGATCGTGAGAGGGCCATCGATACGGGTGGATGGCCCTTTTCTCTGAGTTTGGAAAACGTCTAGGACGCGTGCTAGCTGCGGATCGAGTTGACGGAGGATAGTGGTGCCCACGATTAATCAGTTGGTTCGGAAGGGACGAGAGGCAAAAGAAGACAAGCCGAGAGCACCGGCACTTCATTATCGGTTCAATTCCCTCAAGCAGACGCGCACGAAGCAACCTGATGGTGCGCCTCAGAAGCGGGGGGTATGCACCCAGGTGCGGACTATGACGCCCAAGAAACCGAACTCCGCATTGCGGAAGATCGCCCGCGTGAGGCTGACCAACGGGATTGAGGTAACGGCCTACATCCCGGGAGAGGGGCA
>JASFVD010000372.1:0-3389 GCA_050050015.1 Anaerolineae bacterium
ATGCCCCACAGCTTGCTGTGGGGATGAATGGCCGGCAGATGTGCACAGTCCATGATTCGACACCAGGCTTTTTCCTTAGGAAGAAGCCCCGCAGCTTGCTGCGGGATTCTTCACTCGTGCTGGCAAGGCTGCGCTTCTCCGGGCAACGCTGCGGCTGCACTCAGGACGGGCGGCCACGCACGTGAACGGACGCTGCGCAAACATTATCTTTAGGAGTTAGTCTATATGGGACTACAGCCGGATCGTTGGATTCGCAAGATGGCCCTGGAAGAGAACATGGTCGAGCCGTTCGTCGACGGACAGGTGAGCGAGTGCGTCATCTCCTACGGCCTATCCTCCTACGGCTACGACATTCGCGTGGCGGATGAGTTCAAGATCTTCCAGCCGGAGGTCACGGCCTCCAAGCTCTCCGACGTGCAGTGCGCCTATGTGGCCGGCCTCCTGGATGCCGAGGGAAACATCGGCTACGAGGCCTCTGAGGCCACGGGCAGGGCGACGCTGGTGCTTCGCTTCGATGGTTGCGGCCGGCAGCTGCTGGAGGGTGTGAAGGCCACCATCGGCACAGGAAACCTGGAGTCCGATGGGGATGATCAGTTCAGTCTGGTCGTACGCAAGGCAGCGGACGTCCAGTACATTCTCTCCCAGGTGCTTCCCTACTTGACGCGCCGCCGTGATACCGCCTCTCGCGCTCTGGCGGAACTGAAGTCGAACAAGTCCATCGTCGTCGATCCCAAGGCGTTCGACGCAGCCTCGTTCGTGGACTTCAAAGGCGAGGTCTGCGTCATTCCGCCCAACTCCTTCGCCCTGGGGCGGACCGTCGAGTACTTCCGCATTCCCAGGAGCGTTCTGACCGTCTGCGTGGGCAAGAGCTCTTACGCCCGGTGCGGCATCATCGTCAACGTCACCCCGTTCGAGCCGGAGTGGGAGGGATATGTCACGCTGGAGATCAGCAACACGACGCCCCTTCCAGCCAAGATCTATGCCAACGAGGGCATTGCCCAGGTGCTCTTCTTCGAGGCCGACGAGACATGCCAGGTGTCCTACGCGGACAAGAAGGGGAAGTACCAGCGGCAGCAGTCCATCGTCCTGCCGCGCCTCTAGGGCACGGCTGCGGTTGGAGGTCCTCACCACGCGCCGGCGCAATGACGGGCAACCGAAAAGCGCAGACGATCAACGTCAGACCGAACCGCAGCAGCGGCCACCGCGAGCGGCTGCTTGGGGGCCGGCGCGCGTTGACGAAGTCCCAGTTCCTAAGTATAATCGATGCGGGTTGACCAACCAGGGCGGTTAGCTCAGCTGGTCAGAGCGCCTCCCTTACAAGGAGGAGGTCATAGGTTCGAGTCCTATACCGCCCACTGGGACCTTCCCCTGCCAGGGAGACGGCACGTCCACAGTTCATCCCGATGGGAGGCGAGGGAACGCCGGGAGCTCTGTCTGGTGTTTTCGCCCGATGTCCAGGCGCCGCGGCCCCGCGGTGCCCTGAGGGAAGGGCAGAGCAGAAGAATTGCCACTTGCAGATCATCCATAGACAAAGGAGCGCAACCATGAAACTCGATCCGAAAGCACGCTACACCGAAAGCCACGAGTGGGCGCGCATGGACGACGAAGAGGTCGTCTGCGGCATCACCGATCACGCCCAGGAGACTCTCTCCGACGTCGTGTACGTGGAGCTGCCCATGGTCGGAGACGTCTTCGACGCCGGTGAGCCATACGGCATCGTCGAGTCCGTGAAGGCGGCGTCTGACCTTTATGCGCCGGTCGGCGGCGAGGTTATCGGCGTCAACCACGACCTCGAGGGCGCGCCGGAGCTGGTGAACCAAGACCCATACGGCGCCGGCTGGATGATCCGCCTGGAGCCATCCGATCCCGACGAGATTGCAGACCTGATGGACGCCGACGAATACGAGGCGTTCGTCGAGGAAGAAGAAGGATAGCTCTCGGCGTGTGATGTGTGAAGCGTGACCGCGTCGAACGTCACGTTTCGCGCCTCACGCTGCAGAGGTGACCTATGCCATACATTCCCCACAGCGACGCCGACCGAAAGGCGATGCTCCAAGCGATCGGCGTCTCATCGCTCGAAGACCTTTTCCAGGACATACCAGAGCAGGCCCGCTTCCCGAGTATCGAGATTCCTGAGGCACTCTCGGAGATGGGCGCCACCTGGGAGCTCCAGTCTCTGGCGGAAGCCAATCTGACCGCTGCCGAAGGGTCCTGCTTCCTGGGGGCCGGCGCCTACCGGCACTTCGTCCCCGCCGTCGTGGACGCCGTCATCAGCCGCGGTGAATTCTTCACCGCCTACACCCCATACCAACCCGAGGTGAGTCAGGGCACGCTCCAGGCCATCTTTGAGTACCAGACGATGATCTGCGAGCTGACCGGTATGGACGTCTCGAATGCGTCACACTACGACGGCGCCACCTCGACCGCAGAGGCGGTCATCACGGCCGTCAACGTCCACCGCATGGGCCGCAAGAAGGTCCTTATGTCGCGCTACATCCACCCTGAATACCGGAACGTAGTCCGCACCTATACTCAGGGCATGGGCCTCACCATCGTTGATGACCAGCCGTCGGCGCAGGCCACCGATGAGTCAGACGCGTTGATGGATCAACTGGACAAGGATACGGCTTGCGTGATCGTCCAGTACCCCGACTTCTTGGGCCGCTTCGAGGACCGCAGCGCACTGGCGCAGGCAGCCCAGGAGGTGGGTGCCCTCCTCGTTGTGGTGGCAGACCCCATCGCGCTCGGTCTCTTGAAGCCCCCCGGCGAGTTTGGCGCTGACATCGTGACCGGCGAGGGGCACGGCCTGGGGATCGGGCTTGGTTTCGGCGGGCCCTATCTGGGTTTCTTCGCCGCCAAAGAGAAGCACGTGCGCAAGATAGCCGGCCGCCTCGTGGGGCAAACGGAGGACGCCGACGGCGAGCGAGGCTTCGTCCTCACGCTCGCCACGCGGGAGCAGCATATCCGGCGTGAGCGGGCGACCTCCAACATCTGCACCAACCAGGCGCTCTGTGCCCTGGCGACAGCGGTTCACCTGGCGGCTCTCGGCAAGCGCGGCCTGCGGCAACTGGCCGAGCTGTGCTACCACAAGGCCCACTATGCCGCGGAGCGGATCGCCAGGCTGGATGGCTACGAGGTCATCGCAGGCAAGACCTTCTTTAAGGAGTTCGTCGTCCGCTGTCCGGCTGCGGTGAAGGAGATCAATGACTATCTGCTGTACGAGTGGGGTATCATCGGTGGCTACGACCTGGGGCGGGCCTATCCGCATCTGGAGAACCACATGCTGGTCTGTGTGACTGAGGTGATCAGCCGCGAAGAGATCGATGCTCTGGCAGACGCGTTGGCTGAGGCCGGGAAGGAGGTGGCGTCATGAAGGCAGATTTTGGCGT
>JASFVD010000373.1:0-3371 GCA_050050015.1 Anaerolineae bacterium
GACGGTCGCGGATTCCCACTTGTGGCGTATTATTCGAGCTATCCAACCTGTGACCTGCGTTACGCACGTGGTTGGTGGTACATCACGCACCTGCCACTTGTGCTGAAGACCAGCTGATCCTGATCCCATCTGGGGTCGTTGATTCGGTCGATCGCCATCTGAACAGTTGGCTGGGGCCACCGTGTTCGGTATCCGCCCTCTGACCACCTCGCCGTTGCCACCGACCGTGGTCTGGCACAGCGGATCACGGGGTTTCTCGACTCTGATCAAGGGATCAGTGCCTGTCGCTCAGCAACCGCAGGCCGATCTCGGCCACCAGGGCGGTCCCGCAGAGACGGAGAATACGCCCACTGAGCGCTGCCTCACTCTTTGATCTCGATCCGGTGGGGGGATAACCCGGAAAACAGCACGCGAACTGACCCTCGCCGGACTGCTCCTCCAGGCAAGCCGAACTTGTACCATCGCTCATTTCCGGGTGCCGCCACGTGCAGCTTGCTCAGAGAGCCCTCTACGGGGGTCCATCCGCCTCTCGTGAATGTCGCCACCGGATGACTCATGGCCTCACCTGCCCCGCTCCGTCTCTACCCAGACATCCGCGCCATCACTTACCACCTCTACGGTCCCGTCTCGATCCGTCCGATAGATCAGCGGTTCCCCGGTACCCTTGCTCACGACCGACTCAAGCCGCCTGAGCACCTCATCGTGGGGATGCCCGAAATCGTTCCCATTCCCTACACTGATCACCGCCACCTGCGGATCCACAGCCTCCAGAAACGCCGGCGTGCTCGAACTCCGGCCGCCGTGATGCGCGACCTTCAGGACAGTGCTTTGAAGACACTCTCCGTTCTTCAGCAGGTTCTCTTCTGCCCTCGCCTCAATGTCGCCCGTGAACAACATCGATACACTCCCGTAGCTCAGCTGTGTCACCACTGAGTTCTCGTTGAAGTTCTCCCGGCGCAGAAGACCTGCCCCGGGATGAAGAACGTCGAGATGCACTCCTTCGTCAATCATCATCTTAAGCCCGGCCTCACCACGGTGGACGTTCACCTCTCCATCCGCAAGCAACTCCCGCCAACGCTCACACACCGGATCCTCGCACCCCATGTCCCGGAACACGACATCGCCGACCTCGTACCGCTCGAGGACCTCGACGAGGCCAGTGATGTGATCGTCATCCTGGTGCGTAAGCACCACCAGGTCGATCGAGCGATCCCAGAAGGGCATCTGCCGACCCAGGCAGGAGAGCAGCACGTTGGGGCTCTGCCCTCCGTCGATCAACACCTGGCGCCCGGCCGGAGTGCGAATCAAGATCGCATCCCCCTGTCCCACGTCCAATACGTGAACGTGGAGGTGGCCGTCAGGAAGGGCTCTCCAGGCGAAGAAGGCCAACGCCGCGAGCAATCCCGACGCCGTGACCAGCAGTTTCGTCCTCACCCGAGTCGAGAGCCAGTCGGTCACTCGCTCCCGTATCTGATGGTGCTTCTTGATCGGTTTCATGAACCACCAGGTACCCGTCCCCAGGACCGCATAGTACGCCCACACCATCCATCGCGCTATACTTCCGGACACTGATGGCAGAGGAATCCTCGAGGTCCATCTGACCGTCTCAATAGTGTAGCTCAGAAGCAGCCACGCCAGCCAGCCGACCGCGCGCCCCAGAGGCCGCAGGACCAAGCCCAGGACTGTGGCCAGACCGCCGAGGAGCATGCAGTACGACTGGGCCGGGAGGATGAGCATGTTGCTCAACAAGGTAATGGGGGAGAGCTTTCCGAACGAGCCGAGGAGGATGGGCCCTGTGGTTAGTCCCGCCGCGATAGTAACCAGAAGGACCTCACTGACCAGTCCCACGATCTGCTGGGTGCGCTCGGCGGAAGCGATCCGCTTCAGAGCACCCTCAGAGAGCCTTTCCAGCGGTTCCGTGTAGAACATCAGACCAGCCGTGGCGGCGAAGCTGAGCCGGAAGCCCTGGTCCCACAGTGCGTAAGGGTTCCAGGCCGTCATCACCAGGGCTGTCGCCGCCAAGGAGACGGGTGCGAAGCTCTTACGCCCAACGTACCGGGCAAAGAGATACAACCCCCCCATCATAGCTGCCCGCAACACCGGGGCTGACGCACCCACGAGGACCGTGTAGACCGCCACGCCGACTATGGCCGTCAGGATCGCAAGTCGACGATGAAGGAGTCGCCCCGCCAAGCCAGCAAAGATGCCGGCCACAATCGTAACATTGAACCCAGAGATCACGATGACGTGCGACGTGCCGGTGGCTCTGAAGTCCTCCATCACCTCCTCCGGGATGCCAGTATCCACACCCAGAAGGATGCCGGATAGGAGGGCTGCTTCGGGCTCGGGGAGCATGTCGGCGATCACGTCCTGGGAACGCCGCTTCACGTCGAAAAGATAGGTGAGTAAGGGCTTGGCTTGCCCCTGAGCGAGCTCGGTGACGTGCGCACGCCGCACGTAAGAATGGATCCCCTGCCGAGCGAGATACTCTCGGTACGAGAATTCCCCGAAAACGGGAGGTGACGTCAACAACCCCGCAACCCTAAGGCGATCGCCATAAGCGCGCTGTGGATAGCGTCCCGCCTGGACGAGCACCAGCCCTTTGACCTCTCGCTCAGTTCCGTCCGGCAGAGTCAGCCGCTCGGCCCTGACGCGCAGGTTGGTGTGGTCCTCACGCTCGTCCGGATCTCCAACGACAACGCCTTCGAGCACCACCCAGCCCGCGTTGTTGTAGGTTGCCAGAGAGCTCTCATTGAAGTGTGGTGCCGCCAGGAGGAGACGACCAGCGCCTAGGACGAACAAGAGGAGCGACAGAGACCCGAGCCGCACTGTCCGATCATCCGACTGGAGGAGGAGACCGAGGACAGAGGCGAGGCCCAAGACAGGCAATACCTGCCACGGCGGATGGCACGCGCTGGCAAGCGCGATGCCGGCCACCCAGGCAGCGGCGAGGTAGAGGAGGGTCATGGTGTATGCCCGCAAGCTGGCTCTGCAACTGAAGTCAACCGAGTATAGCCGATGACGCACCGAAGGTCAAACAGATCCATCGCTCAAGCCGCGCATCGACAGCCGGCGGCGGCCTGGTGCTCCCAGGCTCTTGGCTGCGTACCAGCAGCGAGGGCACATTGTTCCGGCAAGAACCTGCAAGATACAGTGATCGTGCAAACTTGGGAACTTCACTGCCCACACTGATCACACGCCCACGCCCCGAACTGGACGCCTCATCTGCGTTGATCGGACGTCGAAGCTGTGCTAGAATGCCATATGGCGGCGTCTCCTCGAATCGCCGGATTGTGACGGATCCGCCTGATCTTTTTCGGTCCCAGAAGGGACAGGAGAGCAACGTGACGGAGAGCGACAAGACTCGGGAA
>JASFVD010000374.1:0-3356 GCA_050050015.1 Anaerolineae bacterium
CCAGCCAAAGGCCATCTCTCCCCGTGGCTCCCCCTACACCGTAGGCTCGGTCGACCACGCGTCGTCCCGTGTTGAGCGCCACATAGACCGTCTGGGCGTCCTCATCGTTGATCGGATCCTTCGCCCAGATCGCCAGGCACAGATTCACCCCCAAGAAACTACGGCCCTCGCGCGCGGCTGCCCGCGCTGCCTTCGCGGAGAAATCACCCGCCTTCTTGAACTGGGGGCGCGGCAGTGCCAACAAGCCAATCGCCTCCTCAACGTCATCGACCACCAGGCTGTTTCCCAGGGCGTTGACTCCCTCCTCCGCCTCAAAGAGCCTTCGGCTCACGACCCCGCCCTCGCCGCACTCGACAGTCCCAAGCGTCAGCTCTCGCTCGACGAGCGTGTTCGCTAGCCTCTCCACCATAGAAGTATCTGCCACCGTGCCTCCCTCGAGAGAACCACATACATCGCAACCTGCTGCCGCATCGAATTATAGGGCGATGGACTCGGTTACACAATCAGGCCACCAGCGCAGCGCAGCGGCTACTGCACGAGAGGAGAATTCTGATATAATGTGACAAGGCATCGTGACATGGCACTGATACGCAAGGAGGTCCCCCAGGTGGCGTTACCTCGCAGAGCCGGCGTTCTGCTCCATCCCACGTCTCTTCCAGGTCGGTTCGGCATCGGAGACCTGGGCCATCACGCCCGGCAGTTCGTTGATTTCCTGGCGACCGCCGGCCAGTCGTACTGGCAGGTGCTGCCGCTCAGTCCGACCGGCTACGGGGATTCTCCCTATCAGGCGCTGTCCGCGTTCGCCGGCAACCCCCTCCTGATCAGCCTCAGGAGGCTGGTGGAGCTGGGGCACCTCTCGGAGGCAGACATTCAGGCGTGCCCGGACTGTCCGAGCGACAGGGTAGATTTCGAGCCGGTGATAAGGTACAAGTCTCGACTCTTGAACCGTGCTTTCGACCGGTTCCGCGCCGAAGAGATGAGTGCCCAGCGGGCTGCCTTCGAGGCTTTCTGCAATGACCAGGCTCACTGGCTGGACGACTTCGCCTTGTTCACGGCGCTGAAGGAAGAGCACGATCTTGACCCGTGGCCGGAATGGGATCCAAGGCTCGCATCCCGAGATCCAGACGCGCTGGCTCGGGCTCGAGAGGCACTGGCCCACGAGATCGAGAAGCATAGGTACAGGCAGTGGCAGTTCTTCGACCAGTGGTTGGCCCTCAAGCGCTACGCCAACGAGAGAGGCATCTCCATCATAGGCGATATTCCCATCTTCGTCGCCCTGGACAGCGCGGATGTCTGGGCCAACACGCATCTTTTCCAGTTTGATGCAGACCTTCAACCCACAGTCGTGTCCGGCGTGCCACCTGACTACTTCAGCCACACAGGGCAGCTCTGGGGCCACCCTCTCTATCGATGGGAGAAGATGGCAAGCAACAACTATGCTTGGTGGATGTCCCGCTTCAGGATGGCCTTCACCCAGGCCGACATCGTGCGCATCGATCACTTCCGCGGGTTCTACAACTACTGGGAGGTGCCCGCCGGAGCCGAGACGGCCATCAATGGTCGCTGGCGCTACGGACCGGGAAGCGGCTTTTTCCGAGCAGTGACCTCGGAGTTGGGGGATCTGGACATCATCGCTGAAGACCTCGGCGACTTCGATGAAGAATCGCGCTCCGCAGTCGATGCCATGAAGGACGAATTCGGCTACCCGGGTATGAAGGTCCTCCAATTCGCCTTTGGCGCCGGTCCGTCCGCTCCTTTCCTCCCCCACAACCATACTCGTGACGGCGTAGTGTACACCGGAACCCACGACAACGACACAATCGCCGGCTGGTACCAAGTAACCTCCGCCAAAGAGGAACGCGCCTACGCACGCAAGTACATGGATAGTGACGTATCGGACATCGCCTGGGACATGATCCGCCTGGCCTGGGCCTCCGTCGCAAATACAGCTGTGACCACGGCCCAAGATCTTCTTGGCCTAGGACACGAGGCTCGGATGAACCTGCCTGGGACGATCGGCCCCCCGAATTGGTGCTGGCGGCTCCGCCGGAGAGCGCTGACCGACCACATAGCCGACCGATTGCGAAAGATGACGACCGTCTATGGACGCAGAGGATAGTCACCGCATGGCTGTGGCAACTCGCTCTTTCCCCTTGACAGCCCCCGTGCTATAATCAGCGCGACCAACGTGGAGGAAGCACAGAAACCGGAATCAGGTCATCGACTAGCAGCCGGAACAGCGAGATTGCCCCTATGCCCGAAGCCACTGACTCTGCACCGCAGCCCTCTGCCGCAGACGTGACCAGCGACGAGTATCTCCATTGCATCCGCTGCGGCCTTTGTCTATCAGTCTGCCCACACTATCGCCTCACGCTTAGCGAGACCGACTCACCCCGCGCTCGGGTGGCCCTGCTGCGCGCCGTGCGCGAGGGAATGATCGAGGAGCCCAGCCGGGAGACCGCAGGTCGATTCTTCCGCTGTCTGCTTTGCGGGGCGTGCACCTTCGCATGTCCCAGCGGCGTCACCGTGGATCGCATTCTGGAACTGACGCGTGGAGAGATGAACGACCTTGGACTTATGCCCGAGCCCCTGGTCACGCTCGGCGAGCGCATCGCTGAAGGCCACAACATCTCTGGCGAGTCCAACGAGAACCGCATGATGTGGACGGACAACCTCCCTCATCCACCAAGCGGCGTTGGCAAGGAGCAGGCCGAGGTCGTGTACTTCGTGGGCTGCGTCAGCAGCATGTTCCCCCGCAGCTACTCGGTAGCCCAGTCATTCGTCCAACTTCTGGAGAAGGCCGACGTTGACTACGGCCTTCTGAGAGAGCGAGAATGGTGCTGTGGGTACCCTCAGGCGATAAGCGGGGAACCACAGCGAGCACGCGAGACGATGCAACATAACCTGCAGGCTGTGCGAGACATGGGGGCGCGAACCCTGGTCACCACCTGTCCGTCCTGCTATCATTTCTGGAAGCACACGTATCCGGTGGCGCTGGAAGACGAACAGATCGAGTTCGAGGTACTGCACGCCACCGAGTTTCTGGCCGACCTCTTGCAGGCGGGTCGTCTACCGCTGCGCGAGGACCAGGGCGAGCAGATCGTCACCTATCACGACCCGTGCGATCTTGGCCGGAAGAGTGGTGTGTTCCAAGCGCCGCGGCATATTCTGACAGAGATTCCCGGCGTTACTCTGGTGGAGATGCCGGAAAATCGCGAGGGCTCGCACTGCTGCGGAGGCGGCGGCAATCTGGAGACCTTCGATCCAGAGCTGAGCGAGGCCATCGCAGCCCGTCGCATCCGCCAGGTGGCCGAGACTGGCGCCAAGACGCTGCTCAGCTCTGGATCGAAGGTCTC
>JASFVD010000375.1:0-3325 GCA_050050015.1 Anaerolineae bacterium
AGGAGCTCGAGCGTCAGGAAAAGGAACTTCTCCCTCGTCTTAAAGCGGGCTCCCGCCTCGCCGAAGCCACCTTCCACAAACTGGAACCCTTGGTGCGTGTCGAAGCCATACCGCTCGGGATGTTCCTCAAGGGAGAGAAACCAATCCCTGGCTGCCCGCGTGGGGACATCGACCGAGGCCTGGACGCTTAGAACTGGCTCGCGCATGCTTCCGACCCGTCCTTTCCCATCACGATTCCTTTGCCAGGCGCGAAGACATACCTCCGGCGCTCTTGAGTCGGGCTAGGGCTTCCTCAACCGCATCGGTCGCTGTCTCCACGCGCACGATGGACGCCGCCGAATGTCCCTCTCGCTCCACAACCCATGTCCGAAGCCCGATGAGGGGTTTCCCAAGTCCGAGCACGTAGGCGATCTCGCTCAACGTGCCGTAGCTGCCTCCCACGGCGATCGCCACCTCCGCTGTGTGGGCGATGATCGCGTTTCTCGCTTCGCCGATGCCAGTCACGATGGGAATGTCGACGTATGGATTCGCGTCACGCTGATCGCGGCCGGGCAGGATCCCTATCGTCGTGCCTCCGACCGCTTTCGCCCCGCGGCAGGCCGCCTCCATCACTCCGCCCCGCCCTCCGCAGATCAACACCGCACCCGCCTCGGCCAGGAGGCGACCCACATCCTCCGCCAGAGAAGCCTCACCGACGGTCGGCGATGATCCTCCGATAACAGCCACCAGGGGACCCATCAGCTGTTTCCTGCCAGAAGCGGGAAGGATTCTAACGTTGTGTACTCGGCCCCGCTGGGCTTGAGATCGCTCCGAATCAACTCGAACCGGTCAGCCGTGAATGTCGCTAGTTCGCCCACCTGCGTGCCGGTGATGGCCTCGCTGATCTGGCCCTCATCTTGGCGAGACGTGCCGCGCCGCACGCGTCCAAGCGTGAGGTGTGGCGTGAAGCTGTGCCGCTCGGGCTTGTAGCCGAGGGATGTCATCGCTTCTTCGATGGCCTCGTACAGTACCTTCAGACGGCCCGTCGACTCTTTCACGCCGACCCACAGCACGCGAGGACGGCCCGGACTGGGGAAGCAGCCTAGACCCTCCGCCGTCAGTTCACACGCCGGCGCGTTCCGGGCCACGACAAGGAGTGCATCCTGGACCCTCGGAATCTGCTCCTCTGGTGTATCGCCCAGGAACTTCAAGGTGAGATGAATGCCGTCGGGACTCACCCATCGCACGCTGCGGTGAGGAACGCGACCTTGCAGCCTATGCTGAACGTCACCCAATTCCTGTAGCAGTGTCTCGGGCAACGGGATGGCGACGAAGATCCGCAGTTTCTGCATAGTTGGTCCTTTCTAGTGCCCCTCCCTGCTCCTGTTCCGCCATAACGCGGGGAACTCGAGGCAACCGCGATGTCAGTCCGTGGATAGCGTAGCTGCATCGCCGAGTCATCCGGCGGCCGACAGGTCGAGCCCGATGAGGCCTCGTCAGTCGCGGTGATAGGATCCGAGACGTCACCGCAATCCGACCCGTCCAGCCGGAGAAGACAGGTCAGCTAACCGCCCGGCGTCCTGCCCAGAAAGCCTTGCGGTTTAACTCCGCATACTTCGGCGGGACCCGCCTCTCTATCACCGAAAGCCACATCTCTGGCTCCACATCGAGGCGCGTGGAAAGCGCACCCAGGACAACTGTGTTGGTCATCCGGGCATTGCCGAGGGCCTCTGCGACACTCAGCGCGTCCACCAACGTGACGTCGTCGGTTCGTGCCCGAACCGAATCCAGGATGTCCTCGGCCTTTGGGTAGACGCCGTCACCCACCGTAACCGTCATCGGCGCGATCCGCTGCCGGTTGATCAGCACCGCTCCTCCGGGTCTAAGCCACTCTATCCAACGCCCGCTCTCCATCATCTCAAGGGCAATCAAGAAATCGACGGTACCCTTCTCCGCTGTCGGAGCCCCCACTACCTCTCCCCAGCGCACGTGGCTCTCGACCACACCGCCGCGCTGGGAGAACCCATGCACCTCCGATTTCTTCGCCTCGTATCCCGCAGCCAGTCCCACGCTCGCGGCGATGTCTGAGGCAGTCAATATACCCTGACCACCGACGCCCACAAAAAGGAAATTGGTGATCTTCTCCATCTAGGCCTCCTCTTCACCGGTTTCATAGATCGCGCCGCGCGGACAGACCTGCAGACAGACGTTGCACCCCGTACAGAGAAGCGCATCGATCTCCGCCTTCGGTCGTCCTGATCGCTCGTCGACTTCTTCGGCCTTGAGTATGGCTGGACATCCGACGCGGAAGCAATAGCCGCAACCGTTGCAGACGTCCCTATCGACTTCGACTACCAGGCTGCGCTGGAAACTCGGCAAGAAGACACACTCGCCCTTCACGTACACGACTGTGGGACGGTCGTCGATCGCGATGGCCTCGCGGATCGCCTGCTCAACGCCCTCCACGTCCATGGCGTCGACTACCCAGACGTCCTCAACGCCCATGGCACGCACGACCGCCTCGATGTCGACCCGATGACCTGGCTCACCCTGGAGCGTGACGCCCGTGCCCGGATGCTCCTGACCGCCCGTCATCGCCGTCGTACGATTGTCGAGAACCATCGTGCAGGCATTGCCCTGATTGTAGATCGTATTCGTCAGCTCGGGCAAACCGGTATGGAAGAAGGTGGAATCGCCGATGGTGGCAACGATGTCGTTCGGGCAGCCGGCCTGTTTCGCACCATGCGCCATACCGATGCTGGCACCCATCGATATCAGCATGTCCATCGCCTCAAACGGTGGAAGCACGCCAATAGCGTAGCAGCCGATGTCACCAGCCACAAGCAGCTTCAGCTTTCGTAGATTGAAGTAGACCGAGCGGTGTGGGCACCCGGGGCAAAGCGCCGGCGGACGAGCCGGTATTGTCACATCAGGAGCAACTTCCTGGGCCATCACCTCCTGCCCCTCTACCGGAAGGCCCGCTTTGAGAGCCCCTTCGCGCACGCGCGCCAGGGTTAGTTCGCCGGTTCTTGGGAAGATCCCAGAGGCATGGTCCTTCCCAATCACGTCAAGCCCCATCGCCCGCACTTGCTCCCCAATGAAGGGATCCGACTCTTCGACGACGACGAGCGTCTCGACCTTGGAGGCAAAATCACGGATCATCTTCTCCGGCAGCGGGTGGACCATGCCGAGCTTCATAAATGAGAACCCGGCAAAGACCTCCCGAGCGTACTGATATGCCATGCCGTCGGTGATCACTCCCACCTGCCTATCGCCCCATTCCACCCGATTTAGAGGACAGATCTCGGCGTAATCAGAAATCGCCTCCATACGCTCCTCGATCTCG
>JASFVD010000376.1:0-3323 GCA_050050015.1 Anaerolineae bacterium
CCAGACGCTGGCGAATCAGACCGCGCTGGCGATCGAGAACGCCCGGCTGGTGGTCAACAGCGCGATCGTGCGGGAGATGCACCATCGGGTGAAGAACAACCTGCAGACGATCGCGATGCTCCTGCGTCTCCAGCTGGGGGAGCCGGACGTGGATGCCGGGGAGGCGCTGCGGGAGAGCATCAACCGGATCCTGAGCATCGCCGCCGTTCACGAGGTGCTCTCGGAGAAGGGCTTCCGGATGGTGGACGTCAAGCAGGTCCTCGAGCAGGTGGCGCAGAGCGTCACGCAGAACCGACTCCATCTTCAGAAGAGGCTGGAGGTCGTGGTCCGCGGCGACGACGTCGCGCTCCCGTCGAGGGAGGCGACGGCGCTGACGCTGGCCGTCAACGAGCTGGTGCAAAACGCCCTGAAGCACGCCTTTGCGGGCCGGGAGAGCGGACGGATCACCGTCACCCTAGAAGACCCTCCGTCGGGCTTCCGGGTCACGGTGGAGGACGACGGCGTCGGTCTGACGGCGGAAGCGATGGCCCCCGAAGGGCTCGGGCTTCAGATCATCGAGACGCTGGTGACTCAGGATCTGGGGGGCGAGCTGACGATCGAGCCAACCGACGGAGGCACCCGCGCCGCCATCGTGGTGCGGAAGGACGCTGAATAAGGTGAGGCCTGCGCTTGTCTCCGGACCAAGACTGAGAGGCGGTCTATGCGCATACTGATCGCCGAGGACGAGTCGATCACCCGGATGGGACTGACCCGCATGCTGGAGGACGCGGGCCATCAGGTGGTCGCCGCGCCGGACGGCCGGACGGCGGTGCGATTGGCGCGGCAGACGGGCCCCGATCTGGCGATCCTCGACATCAAGATGCCCCACCTCGACGGTCTGGAGGCGGCCCAGCGAATCTACCAGGAACGTCCGACGCCGGTTGTGCTGCTCACTGCTTACGGGGACCGGGATCTGGTGGAGCAGGCGAAGTCGCTGCCGATTATGGCCTACCTGATCAAGCCGATCAAGGAGCGGGAATTGCTGGCCACGCTGGAGGTGGTCACAGCGCGCTTCGCCGAGTTCGAGTGGATGCACCGGCAGACGGTGGAGCTGAGGGAAGAACTGGAAGCGCGCAAGGAGATCGAGCAGGCGAAGGGTGTGCTGATGCGCCGGGATGGGCTGGGCGAGGAGGAGGCGTATCGTCTGATTCAGCGCCGAGCGCGCGAGGGACGGCGATCCATGCGGGACGTGGCCGAGGAAATCTTGCACCAGGATGGGGAGCGAATCTGAGTCGCACCGGTGGCTTAGACGTAGGGCTGGAGAGCATCGGTGAGCATGTCGAGGTAGGTCGGACCCTCGACCGCCACGCAGGCCAGGTAACCAGAGATGCGCCAGAGGTCGCGGCGCTCGGAGAAGCCATCCGGGATCGGCAGCTCCTCGCGGTACCCGTCGAAGACGTCTTCCGGCACGGGCTGGAAGTAGTCGACGAAGGCGAGATCGACCTCCCGGTTGCCGTAGTAGATGGCCGGATCGATGACGCAGGCGCCCTCTGCGGTGCTGATGAAGTTGTTCTGCTGGGCGTCGCCGTGCAACAGCGTGGGCGTCGTTTCCGTCCCGATAAGGTCCGGCAGGCGATCGATCACCGATTCGACCTGCGCAACGACGGAGAAGGGGACGTTGCCGGAATCGACCGCCAAACGGAGGCGGGGTCGGAGGCGGCGCTCGGCGTAGAAGAGGCTCCAATCGTCCGTAGGCGTATTGTCCTGGAGGAGGGGGCCGAAGTAGGTGTCCACGTGGAAGCCGTGGTTGCCGGACGTCACGCGGTGTATGCGAGCCAGCGTTCTTCCGATCTGGCGCCATTGCCCGTGGCCGCGTGCGACGGGCTGGAGAGCTTCCATGACGAACAAGGTTCCACCTGGCACGGGCACGGTGCCTACGGGGGTCGGTACCAAGACCCCGGCGTTCCGCGAAAGGAACCGGAGGCTGGCCTGCTCAATTTCGAACTGCCTCTCCGCATCCGGTGCCGCGCTGTATTTGACGAACACTTCGACCGAGCTATCCGACAGGAGGGCGCAGGGGTGACAAGCGAGGTCGGATACGTCCCGGACCCTTCTCAGGCGCCACTCTCGCCCCCAGTAATCGGAGACGACGGCTTCAAGGGGCTCGCGGAGCGGCGTGTTCAACCATCGCGCAGATGCCGACTGCGGCCCAGGGTCAGGCGGCATCCTCTTCCCCGGCAAGCACCTCCAACTCCTGCAGCCATTTCGCGTGACGATCGACGATCTGGTCGACGGTCACCCGATCGAAGATGAACTGGTAGCGGTCCAGGGTGTCCGCGTGAGCCGTCGGCTCGTCAGCACAGCAGTCCTCGACCACGGCCGTCAGGAACCCCAGTTGAGTTGCCGATGCCGTGGTGAACAGGACGCAGGTCGAGGTCACCAGCCCTGCCGTCAGCAGAAAACGCTTCCCCTGGGAGATGAGATAGAGAAGGAGATCGTCGCTGTGGAAGCCGTCGAAGGTCTGTTTGAAGATGACCTCCGCGCCCGGCTCCTCGACGGCGAACGGGAGCGTCTCCACGCCGCGGGTCCCGTCGACACACGGAATACGGCCACGGAGCCGGTAGCGGGGCATCCAGTCCGACATGTCGGGCTCGAAACGGGCGCGGAGATGGACCACCTCCAGACCCTCGCGCCGGCAGAACGTCAGGAGTCGGGACACGTTGGCGGGGAAGTCGGGGAAATGGGGCCTCATCTTCTCCGGCCAGAAATCCCGCTGCGCGTCGATGAGAAGGAGAGCAAAGGGGTCCCAGTTGTGCTCTGTCTTGTTCATCGGCATCCTCCGGTGTTAGGGATCAGGGAGCTGGCCCAGAGTGGCGGCACCAGGTGCGCGGCGCGGTCGACCGCAGATCCTCCATCTGCGCGAAGACGCGCTCGCCGATGACGAGATGAGCGATCATGGTAGCCATCTTGCTTCAGGCGGACTGAAATGGTTTCGACCGCTGTGGTGACGGTGGCGGTGGGACTCGACGTTCCCGACGAGGCTAGTATAGCTATTCGGGGATGGAGGTCAAGTCGAAAGCCCGTTGAGGGACCGCGGGCCCCGCGTTCGTCTCGTTCCCCTGGCTGCAGGTCGGACCCAAGTCGTCGGGTCTGTTGACTTATCACCGCAGAGAGCGCAGCCCCAACCAGAGTCATCGGTTGGGGCCGTCTCTTTGTGATAGGATGATCGTGATTGATCAACTCATAGGGCTCGCAACGCCCCTCAAACGCTCGTTGACCGAGGCTTGTTGTGTACCGACGTCTCGGGCGAGACAGTGTGATGACAGAAGCTATCTACGGTGTGG
>JASFVD010000377.1:0-3319 GCA_050050015.1 Anaerolineae bacterium
CCACAACCACCACCTCTGGGTCCTCGCTCAGGGCTCTCCGTAGAGCGTGGTAGTAGATTGGACGACGCAGGTCCACCTGGCGTCTGGCGGACAAGGGCCATACCTGGATCTCATCCAACTTGGGGTGATGGAACGTCCTGGTCCAGTCCGGATCCATCTCGTATTGTCGTGTGTCGCCGAGCACAGCGACTGGCGTCTCGAGATCCAGCGTGCTGAGATGGTCCTGTACCTTGTCCCCGAGCGAGTTTGTGAGGATCACCGGATCACGGTCAGGATGATCCGCCAAGGCTACTAGTACTCTGCGCGCCGCGGGGCGGAACACGGGCGGGAGCTCGGCCGTATGGCGGTGGAAGAGGTGGTTGGTGCAGTCGACCAGGGGATCGTACTCAGCCTCCGAGAATGCCGCTGCCACGGCACGGGAGTATGCGTCGTTCTCATCGAGCATCACCTGAAGCGTGGTGGTGTTGAGGATGAAAGCGCCCTCGTCGCAGTACGAGGCTATCAGCCCGTTGACCTCCCACCAATAGCGATGCGGTGCTTTCAACAAGCGGGCTTGAGTGGCGTCGTACGCTTGGACCAACTCCTTACGCGGTGCGTGGATAATCTCGTGCGCCAGTGTGCTCAGCGACTTCTCCGCCAACGCTCTGGCCTGCTTCTCCTCGGCGGTCAGCGTGCCGTCAAAATCGATAATGACCTTCAAGGGTCACCATCCGCGTGCGAGACGTGCGTGCTTGATCTGGCTCCCGCGCTCAAACCTGCTGTCCCCGCGATGGCTGGTCCTCCTCCTGTCTGTCGCCGCCCCGCCACACTTCGCAATCGTGCCTGGCTCCAAGTCTCGGCGGACGCACGTCGGTGACTTGATGATTTTCGACAAGGCCGTAAGCGACGCCTTCAATTAGATTCCTGCGGCATCATCTGCGCTTCCTCGCAGCAGCGAGCGACCTCTCTCCAACGTCTCCTCGGAATCCTGATCGGCCTGAACGCCCAGTGCGGCGTAGAACTCAGCCGTGCCGTACGTTCGCGTCTTGACGACGACCGGCATGGGAACGGCGTGACCCATGATGAGCGCTTGCTGCCGGGTGTCGAGCCGGGCAAGTACCTCCCGGAGGGTTGCACCGCCGCTGATGCCCGAGAACACGGCACGAATATCCGCTTCATCGTCTAGGAGACAGGTTACGCGCGTGCCGATCTGGCTCATCACCTCTGGATCAATGCCGCTCGGGCGCTGGTCGACGACGAAGAGCGTCACGTTGTACTTGCGCAGCTCGCGAGCGATGGTGCCGAAGATGGTGTGCCGCGCGATCGACGGATCGAGGAACTTGTGGGCCTCTTCAATAGTGATGACCAGCGGGCGCGGTTCTCCCTCACGCGTGCCGAGCGACGCCTCCGTTCGATGGACATAGTGATCGTGGATGCGGCGGGTGATGTAGTTTGCGACCAAGATGTAGGCCTCCAGGCTGTTGCCGTAGCGCCCAAACTCGAGAACCACGTTCCTCCCGCGATCCAGGTAGTCGAGAATCTCGCGAACGGGATCCTTGGAGACTCTCTCCTGAAGGAAGTCGAAGCGGCGGAACAGGCCAAGCTTCCTTTGGATAGCGCCCAGAGTGCCGCCGTGAATGGTACCACGCTCCAGCGCCACGTCCAGCTCCTCCAGAGGATCGGTTTCATCCAGCAGCCGGGCCACCCAGTCCTTGCCCAGCAAGCGTCGCAGGAAGTAGAGTGCGCCTACCTGCACCTCGGATAGGGCCATGAGACTGGAGAGGCTATCCACGTCCTCCGGCTCAATCTGATCGTACCCGATGCGCACGACAGCGTCCACCTTGCTCCCTCGGCGACGAGAGGATTCCTGGTCTAGGGTGAAGACGGAGACCTCACCGCCAGGGTAGAGTTGCCGGAGCCCTTTCACCTCCTGCCGCGCCTCGGTCTGCCCTTTCCAGCCGTACTCATTGTGCATGTCGAAGACGAGGTTGACGGCAACGTCCTCTCTGATCAGACCGGCGAGCAGCATGCGCGTGAGAAACGTCTTACCCGTTCCCGTCTTGCCGAAGACGCCGGCGGATCGCTCGACAAAGCGTTCCAGGTCCAGCGCCACGTGGGTTCCTTCCATCTCCAGGGGCTCGCCAATGTGGAAGAAACCCGCGTCCTCTTCCTTGCCAAAGATCAGGGCCACTTCTTCCTCGCTCGCTGGATAAACCGGAGTGAAATGGGCTGGGACCGTCTTGACAGGCTTGGGCTCGGTCGAGCTCTGCTCTAGCACGAGCATAGGTGAGATCTCCAGCTGACCGAACACAGCAGTGCCTCCATAGACGCGGGCCATGAACGGATCCGATGTGTCAGGTGGAGACTTCTGGATCAAGGGATTGAGCGCATCCAGCCGAATGTCGGTGATGATGGAGAAGAACCGCCGCCCAGTTTGCCCGCGGATCACCACGTATCGTCCAACGGCAAGCCCCTCTATGACGGTGCTTCGGTCGAGCTTGACGATCAGCCCCTCGGAGAGACTACCTCCGACGACGATACCCAGCTGACTGACCGGCCGGGGCTCGGGCGTTCGTGGGCCGAAAAACGCCTCAAGCTCTTGTTCAGGGCTTCGATCATCCATCATCAAACTCCTGTAGCGTGGTCTACGAGCGTCCTCAGGCCCGCAGCCTGCGGAGAAGGCCCTCAAGTCGTGTCGGATCGCCGGCAAGCAGGCGGACGAGTTCCCGTCCTGCATCAACCAGGAAGGTCTCTTGGGCACTCTCTGGTCGCGCTGCAGCCGCCGCCCGCAGGCTAGCCGCCAACAGCTCATCGGCCGGTACGTCACGGGCTTCCAGCACGAGCCGGAAATAGTCGCGCCGCTCCGTGAAATCGCGGATCTCCTCGTCATTGCACTGGTAAAGCCAATCGAGAGTCACCGGCGGCTGGGAGGGCAAGCAGTGCCGAATGCCTGCATCTGCTCGGGTCCCAACCGCCAGCACACCTACCTCGATCGGCACCTGGCGGTTTTCCCGTTGGTCGCGTACGACCTCCTCCGGCGGATTGGCGCCGATGAACTGGCGGACGAACGGATCGTCCTCCACGCTGACGTCGTAGATCAAGCCGTAGATGACCTCCCTCGAAGTCTGGATCTCGGCGCGGACGAACGAGCCGAAGGCCGGCATGTCCGGCTGCATCACTGCGCAACCGATAACGAACCCGCGGGTGCTGGAACGCAATACGCGTCCTACTTGAAGGTCTGTGTCACTCATGGTTGTCGCCGCTCTCTGTTCCTCCCTAGAATCCTCGACGCGTCAGACGCTTGTACGTCGCCTTGGGTGAGGGGGTTGACTGCACACCC
>JASFVD010000378.1:0-3311 GCA_050050015.1 Anaerolineae bacterium
GAAGTCTTGCACGATGGGGCGCGGATCGTAAGGGGAGTAATGGTTGCTGAAGTAAGCCCCGTCCACGGCCTCCAGGTCGAGGTCGGGCGAGTCCCACCCATCGGCTCCAAGCATCGTGGCCTCGATGCCCTTCTCCTTGGCCTGCTTGGCGATCACGTTGACCTTGTTGTAGTAGTCAGGCAAGAAGAGCACGTCGACGTCAGCTTCGGCCACCTTCGTCAGCAGCGCCGAGAAGTCGGTGTCCTCCTTGGTGTAAGCCTCGAACACCGGCATCTCACCGCCGAACTCCTCGAAAGAGGCCTTGAAGTACTCCGCCAGGCCCTTCACGTAATCGTTGCCCACGTCGTAGAGGCTGGCGGCCGTCTGCGCCCCCAGCTCATCCATGGCGAACGCGGCGTCCACCTCACCCTGGAAAGGATCCAGGAAGCATGCGCGGAAGACGTATTCCTTGTTGGAGCCGTCCTCTTTGATCGTCACCTGTGGGTTCGTGGAGGGCGGGCTGATCTGGACAACCCCAGCGGGGTTGGCGATCTCCGAGATCGGAATCGAGGCGCTTGAGCAGACCGCGCCCACGATGTAGTTGACCTGGTCCTGGTTGATCACCTTGTTGGCGACGTTCGCCGCCTCCTGCGCGTCACACTTGGTGTCACCGACGACCACCTCAATCTGGCGACCGAGCACGCCGCCCTTGGCGTTCCATTCGGACACGGCCATATCGACGCCGCGCTTGGTGCCTTCTCCGAACGTCTTGACGTCACCGCTCATAGCAGCCAGCATGGCAATCTTGAGCGGCCCGGCTTCTTCTTCTGGCTCTTCTTCTTCAGCGGGGGGCTCTGTCGGCTCCGGTGTGGGCTGTGCGCAACCAGCCGCCACCACGCCAAAGAGCAGTGATAGTACGACAAATAGACTCAGGATTCTCATCCTTCTCATGCTTCGTCTCCTCCTCGGTTCTGGTACAATCCTACTTGATTTGCCTGCCAACACCCCGAAAGGGGTTCGAATCGACTTCGTATCTCATCACCTCCTTCACCCTCGGACAGCCACGTCCGGGGAATTAATCGGCTGCCTACTACCTGGTCCTTGCGCTCCAACCGGATCCCCGATCGAGCGATTCTGCACTGAAGCCGCGGATCCGCCAGAAGCACTAGGTGCGTCCGAAGACACCAAGTTCGCGGAGTCGATGCTGGTCACCGCCGCCGGCAGCCGGCTGGGCGTCCATTCACAATCAGGCCTGGAAAGCGACCTGCACGTTCGGCCTGTCAATGACGTACAGAATAGCAGTCGAAAGTCCAATGCTCGCCAGACTGGTCAGGACAAACACCAAGTTCGTGTTTTCCCCTGGCGAGGCCTGCGGGAACATGATCAGGAAGCGAGCGATCACGTTGAAGCCCTGCACAAACATGCAGAGCGTCGTGGCCCAGGGCTTCAGCGTCAGCATAGCCCAACCCATGAAGACAAACAGCGCAACCGGGACCAGCAACAAGAAGGTAGGCGCAGACAGCAAAATGCTTGGGGGCAGTAGAAATGCAGGAATGAACTGAAGAACTGCGACAACGGTAACGATCGTAGGGCGGGATCTTTCCATCAATGGCTCTCCTTCCGCACTGAGCTGGCGCTCCGCTCCATGAACCTGCCCGTACAACGGTTCTCACGGCCGGCAAGCAGCGTAACCGGGTACGAAGCGTCCACTTAAGCGTTCACTTATAGCATCGCCGCTCGCTTTTGTCAAGCACCCGATGCCGCCCCATCCTTGCAGCCCGGGGCCGGGGGGATGCTCGGAGAGAACTGGTGACAACCGGCACGCTTGAGCCTGTACATCTGTCACTCTCCAGGTCCTCCGTGTCTGGCGGGCTGCCATAGGCTACCGACCCGTGCGTGATCACACCCAGATTCTACGTGAACTCTTAGAGTTGTCAAACAATGTTCTGGCGAGGCACCTCGACGGCCGATGGCTGCCGAGCAGGGCAGAGGGCGTCGGCTGGCCCGCGAGGGCCGCCCATGAGCCGCTGGGCCCACAGCGAAAGAGGTTGAGTTTGACTTTAGCCACTCAGCCAGTATAATTAGCAGACAAGATGTCAGACTGCCAACAGCTCGGTTTCAGGCTGTGGATCGGACCGTCATCGTGTCTCGATCCAGCGAGTTCCTCGTAGTCCACAGGGGCGCGATAGGGAAGCATGAATGCTCTTCATGCTTCCTTTGTGTGTCACCCAGGCATGCGCCACACGGTTTGGAGGCGAGAACGGATCGGGTCACGCAGGCAGAACGCTCCTGCCGCGAGGCCCGGTCGCCCGGCGGCGGCTGATACATCGTTCTGATCAACACTCTTGATATCGTAGTCGTCCAGCTGGTGTCCCGCTCCCTCTTGTGGTGAGCACAAACTGGGTGGCTACCAGTAGCCTGTAGGAGGAAAACACAGTGACTAAGAAGTGGGTCTACCTATCACGATCCGCCAAGGAAGAACTGACTGAGACGCTGGGGCACGAGCCCGAGATGCTCGAGATGAAGCAGATTCTCGGTGGTAAGGGGGCAGGATTGGCGACCATGACTGCAGCCGATATTCCGGTCCCGCCAGCATTCACCATCACCACCGAGGCCTGCATCGAGTACATGGAACGAGGGGATTTCCCGCCACGGATGTGGGAGCAAACTCTCACGGCACTTGAGGATGTCGAGGAACAGACTGGAAAGGAATTCGGAAATCCGGAGAAACCTCTTCTAGTATCTGTTCGCTCAGGCGCCCGCGTCTCCATGCCCGGTATGATGGACACCGTCCTCAACCTGGGTCTCAATGACGAGACCCTTGAGGGCATGGCCGAACTGACCGACGACGAGTGGTTCGCGTACGACGCGTACCGACGCTTCATCACCATGTTCTCCGACGTGGTGATCGGCCTCGGTCGGCACGACTTCGAGGAACTCCTTACCGCGGTTAAGAAGGAAGAAGGCGTCAAGCGAGATTTCGAGGTTAGCCTGGACCGCCTCAAGCAGCTGGTCGCCGACTACAAGGCCCTCTATAGGGAGAAGACTGGCGAGGCCTTCCCAACTGACCCACACGAACAGCTGAGGCTCTCGATCAAGGCAGTCTTCGATTCCTGGAATATCCCGCGTGCCGTCGCCTACCGGGACTACAACGACATTCCCCACGACTGGGGCACGGGCGTCAACGTTCAGACCATGGTCTTCGGCAACATGGGCGAGACCAGCGGCACCGGCGTCGCCTTCACGCGCGATCCAGCCACCGGCGAGAAGAAGCTCTACGGAGACTTCCTCGATAACGCCCAGGGCGAGGACGTGGTGGCCGGCATCCGCAC
>JASFVD010000379.1:0-3309 GCA_050050015.1 Anaerolineae bacterium
AAGAGGTTCTTCTCGATCTTATCCTCGTAGCGGCCCATGCCCGTCTCCTGCCAGGCCTCGTGGGCCAGCACCTGGGCGTTCTCTCGCGCTGCCTGGCGCATCTGGGAGATGATGACATCGCGCCGCTCCACCGGCAGAGCCATCAGCCGCTGGTGAGCAACCTGCGCTGCAGCGATGGCTGAATCAATCTCCGGGAAGACGCCGTCCTGGCCAGAGGGTGATTGGACATTAGATATTGGAGATTGGGTGCTGGAGATTGGCCGCTCTTGGCGCAGCTCCGCCACCACCTTCTGCACGATGGCGCTAATGCGCTGTTCGTCCACCTGTAGAGACATGCTATCCTCTTTTCGGCATGGTTCAGCATCGAAATGAGCTTGACCCCTTGGGGCTCGCTACTGCAAAGATTCTACGTGAAAACGTGATGCGTGAAACGTAATGACTTTCCCTGCTCACGTTTCACGCTTTACGTTTCACTCCTTCTGGTACTTCACTTCCCCGTGGACGTCCCAGGTATCCACCACGGCCATGACCACACCGTCGCAGGGGCGGCGGTCGGTCTGAACCGTCTGGCGGGCTGAGGAACCTCTGGCATAGAGGACGTAGTCGCCAATGCCGGCCTGCACGACATCGGCAGCGATGACATAGTCGCCCGCCTCGCGCCCCTCGATATCCACCTGCTTGACGACCAAGAACTTCAAGCCCTCCAAAGTCTCCACCTTGCGAGTGGCGACCAGGGTGCCCACGACCTTGCCTATCAGCATTTTCAGCCTTCCTTGTGGCGCTTCGCGAGTCAACGGGAAACAGAGTAACGAGTAACGGAGACCATCGTCCCTCATCACTCATCCCTCATTACTCGTTACCCCGTCTTGAGCTTGCGCTACGCCTCTATCTCGCCCTTAGCCTGCTCGTGGCGGCCCAACGGCAGCACCAGATCAATATTGAGATGCGGCCTCGGGATGACGTGGACCGAGATCACTTCGCCGACCCTCTCCGCGCCCCGAGCGCCGGCCTCGACAGCGGCCTTGCAAGCAGCCACGTCGCCACGCACAATGGCCGTAACAAAGCCTCCGCCTGTCTTCTCATAGCTAACCAGCTCGACCTTAGCCGCCTTAACCATGGCGTCCGAGGCCTCCACCGTCGCCGCAAAACCTCTGCATTCGATCATACCTAACGCTTCTGCCATTGTCGTAAGACCTCCCTTTTGGTTTTAGATATTGGATGTTAGAGATTGGGGATTAGGACTACGCTCGCCTCTGGGATTCCGCCAGCTTCCCCGTCACTGATTCGACAGCCTCCAGGGCAGCGCCATAGCCGGCCATGATGTCCCGCTCCTCGCCGCCCAGCCAGAGCCGACCGAAGCTACCAAAGGGTCGCACCTGGATCAGGGTGATGTGGGCCGCTTTCTCTGCCTCATTGGCCGCCAGCACCGCGTAGGCCGCCGGCTCCACCTCCAGGATGTAGAGGGTCTGGCCGGGTATGAGCATGGAGCCTTTGCGGTTGCGGTTGACCAATTGAGCGTGATGATCATCCACGTGGCGGATCACCTGGCTGGAGACCACCCTGGGCTTCCAGCGCTCGCTCTCCTGAAGCTCCAAAGCGTCCAGGATGGCTGCCCCGGCTGCCCGCACATCCGCCTGAGAGGGCGAATGTACCTCCAGGAGCCCGAACAGCCGCTCCACTACCTGCACGGCGGGGCGCACGTTGGTTGACTTCACCGCAATGTCTGTCATGCGGTTGATCTCGATGCCAGGCGAGATCTCCACCCAGAGGGACGCATCGTTCACGATGGGCAGGAACCCCCGCGCCGTGGAGCCGATGAAGGCCGTAAGCTGGGGCTGCAAACTGTCGAGGACGATATACGATCGCAAATCTACTGCCAAAGCTGCACCTCCTTGCTTCATGATTGCCTGCATCAGAGATTATAACACAAAACGCTCCATTTTGCCAACAGGTTAAACTCATGTTATAATACAAACAGTTGGCCTTATTTCATGAAAAGCAGAAGTTGTGCTGAAAGGGGGGATGTGAAGCATGAACAAGGGCAATCCAGCGAGGTTGTCCATTCCTGCCCTTCAAGGGCCGAACGGAAAGAAGATGCCACTAGTCTTGTTGTCCTCTGGTGAAAGGGGACGGCCATAAAGTAAAGGAGGAAAGGAAATGAAGAAGATTCTGTTCAACCTACTGGGTGTGCTGGCCTTACTGAGCTTGGTCGTCTCGGCCTGTGGGCCCGCAGCCACACCCACGCCGGTGCCAGCAACGGCTACGCCGGTACCCAAGGAAGAGGAGCCCACACCGGTGCCACCGACTCCCACACCCGAACCGAAAGGAGCCACGGGCACCATTACGCTCTGGCACGCCTGGAAAGAAACCGAGATAGATGCTCTCAACGAGGTCATCGCCGCCTTCCAGGAGGAGAATCCAGACGTGCAGTTCGACGTACTATACGTGCCCTTCGACGACCTGCGAGGCAAGTACGAGACCGCTGTCGCCACTGGCGGAGGACCGACGGTACTGATCGGCGCCGCCGACTGGGGGCCCGCGCTGTACGACGCCGAACTGGTCGCCGATGTGTCCGGCCTGGCTAGCACCGAGTTCCTGCGCACGATCAACGCGGCAGCGCTGGGGGCGGTGAAGTACAAGGGCGCGCTGATCGGTCTGCCCCAGACCATCAAGGGCGTGGTGATGTTCCGCAACAAGGAGATCATCGCCGAGGCGCCCGCCACCTTTGACGACCTAGTCGCCGCAGCTCAGGCAGCCACCGAGGGTGACGTGGTTGGCGCCGACCTGGAGTACGGCTTCTTCTTCTCCGCTGCCCACCTAGACGGCCTCGGGGGACAGTTGATGGACCGGAATGGCGATCCCCTGTTCAACGACGAGAAGGGTGTGGAGTGGCTCAACCTGCTCAACTCCTTCAAAGAAGCCGGCCCGACCGAATACTACACCGACAACGACGTGAACCTGTTCAAGGCAGGCCAGGCGGGCATCGTCATTGACGGCACCTGGAACATGACTGGCTTGGCCGATGCCATCGGGGCCGACAACCTGGCTATTGACCCCTGGCCCGAGCCAATGTCCGGCTACGTGCAGACCGAGAACATCTACATGAGCACCAACGCCGAGGGAGACGACCAGGCAGCGACGTGGGCGTTCATGGATTTCTTCCTGTCGCCCGAGGCCCAGGCCATCCTGACAAAGGCAGGACATATCCCTGCCGCGTCCGGTGTGGAGGTCACGGATCCCCTGATGGCCCAGGCAGTGGAAGCCTTCGCTGGCGGCGCGGCCTTCCCCGTCATCCCCGAGATGGACGCC
>JASFVD010000380.1:0-3308 GCA_050050015.1 Anaerolineae bacterium
AACTTCAATGTGTCGGGGCCACGACGTTGGACGAATACCGCCAGTACATCGAGCAGGACGGCGCGCTGGAGCGGCGTTTTGCGCCAATCTTCGTCGATGAGCCAACGGTGGAGAAGGCTATCGACATGCTTAGGGGGCTCCGCGATCGGTATGAGGCTCATCATAAGGTACACATATCGGACGAGGCCATTGAGGCGGCAGCCCATCTCTCGCAGCGGTACGTTACCGATCGACGTCTTCCGGACAAGGCCATCGATCTGATGGACGAGGCAGCAGCCAAGCTGAGAGTCGCCCTGCACACCCTTCCTCCTGAGCTGAAGGAGATGTATGTCAGGTTGCAGCAGCTCCAGACAGAGATCGACGCGGCCAGCAGCATGGAAGACTACCAGCGGGCGGCGGAGCTGAAGACGGAGCGCATCAACCTCCAGGCCGAGTTCAATCTCCAGCGCGAGATGTGGCAGCAGGAAAACCAGCTGGACGAGACGATCGAGGAGGAGGATATTGCCCAGGTAGTGGCCAGCTGGACCGGGATACCCGTGGCGAGGATGATGGAGACAGAGTCCGAGAAGCTCCTGAGGATGGAGGACGCGATACACGAGCGGATCATCGGCCAGAAAGAGGCCGTGGCCGCTGTCTCTGATGCCATTCGTCGCGCGCGCTCCGGCCTCAAAGACCCAAGTCGGCCGATTGGCAGCTTCATCTTCCTAGGCTCGTCGGGTGTAGGCAAGACCGAGCTAGCCAAGGCCTTGGCCTGGTTCCTGTTCGACGACGAGGAAGCCTTGGTGCGCATCGACATGAGCGAGTACCGCGAACGGCACACAGTCTCGCGGCTCTTTGGAGCCCCGCCCGGGTATATTGGGCACGAGCGTGGCGGTCAGTTGACCGAGGCAGTGCGAAGACGTCCGTATCGGGTGGTGCTGTTCGACGAGATTGAGAAAGCTCATCCAGACGTATGGAACGCTCTACTTCAGATCCTGGATGAGGGTAGGTTGACCGACGGGCAGGGACACGTTGTGAGCTTCCGCAACACTGTCGTCATCATGACGTCCAACATCGGGACGGCATTCGCCCACGAGGGGGGTACGCTGGGGTTCATGAGGGCGGGTGAGGATGGAGGTGGCGGAAGCGCCGACCAACGACGAATCGAGAAGGAGCTCAAGAACACCTTCCGACCAGAGTTTCTAAACCGAATCGACGAGGTGATTGTCTTCAACAACCTCACGGTTGAGGACATGGAGCGCATCGTCGACCTTCAGATGAGCGAGGTCTCAGAGCGCCTCTCCGAGCTGGGACTGGACGTTCAGCTTACGAATGCTAGCCGAAGCTGGCTGGCCCGCAAGGGCTTTGATCCCCAGTTTGGTGCCCGGCCGCTTCGACGCGCTCTGCAGCGCCACGTGGAGAGTCCGTTGAGCATCAGGCTGCTGCGAGGTGATTTCGAGAAGGGCGATGTAGTCGTCGTCGACACTGACGAAGACGACCAGTTGAGCTTCCAGACCGCGACGGAGTGGAAGGAACTGAGCGAGAAGCCAGTGGAGAGTGTCTCGGGGGAGGTCTCCGTCGAGCCATAGACGGCAAGCCGGCCAATACGGATGTTCGGAAAGGGCCTGGTGCTATCCAGGCCCTTTTCTCGTACAAGGGGCCGTGACTGCGAAGTTCGAGGTCTGACTGTGGGCGTCTCTTGGCTCTCTGCCTCTTCCGCCATGCCGCGCAGGGGACGTTCTAGGTTCCTCCTCGAAGCGGCTCCCAGGGGAAGAAGCTTACGCCCACGGTTCCGGGACCGGAGTGAACGGCCAGTGCCGGGGAGAGCTCGGTTACGATAGATTCCAGACAATCGAAGCTGGCCGCAACCGTGGTCCGCAAGCCTTCCAGCTGATCGCGCGCTGCAACGTGCGTGAAAGCAACCTTGATCTGTGTCCCCTTGCCAACTTCCTGCTGCATCAACTCGACCATTCGCCTGTACGCCTTGAGCCGGCTCCTCGCTGTTCCCAGCGCGACAATCTCTCCGTCTTGCATGCCAATCAACGGTTTGATGTTGAGCAGTGAGCCGAGCAAGTGCTGGGCCTTGCCGATCCTTCCGCCCATGTGAAGGTAGCGGAGTGTGTCGGCAGTCTGGATCATCCTACCTTTCTCGGCAACGGCCCGGGCCCGGTTGAGCACGTGCTTGATGGGGATGCCGCTCCTGGCTGCGCGAGCTGCCTCGATGACTGCCCATCCCTGTGACATGGCTACCTGCAGAGTGTCCACGACGTGTACGCGCACGTCGTGATTGCGCTCCTGGATCATCTCGGCGGCGGCCCGACAGGACTGATATGCCCCGCTTCCCTTGGACGTCATCGTCAGCGCGATGATCTCGTTGGCTCGCTTCGCCAAGCGGGTCAAGCCGCGGAAGTAGTCACCTGGAGAGGGATTCGATGTGGTGGGAAGCCTGTCTGCCTGCCTCAACCAAGCCGCAAACTCTGGAGGTTTGAGGTCCACCATGTCGCGCAGGGTCTCCAGTCCGCGATTGACTTGGTACGGTACAATTTCAATTTGGAGCTGGTCAATCAGTGCCTGGGGGATGCTGGCTGTTGTGTCCGTGAGGATGCCGATCACTCTGGATCTCCTGCCAACCCTCTCTTGCGGTTAGATTGATTCTCCTGTCGGCGCCTCTCAATGCCGACGCGATGGGAAGCCCGGCTGGGCAAGGCCAGGAGGACCGATCCCAGCGCCGCGTTAGACCCTAGAGACGACGTCCAGGGAGTCCGCCCTGTCCCTTCGGGCCACAGCTTCCCGGGAGGTCTCATCCAGGAAAGCGTGGTAAGGGGGCGCCCCCTCCACTAACCACGGCTATGACGATCGCCACCACCATCGCGACAGCGACTAGGCCTGCGGCCACCAACATGATGATTCGTTCTTGCCGCTTCCGCTCGGCACTTGCCCGTTCCCACTCCTCGCGGCGGCGGTGCTCATCGGCCCACATTCGGCTCAGTCGAGATCTTGATGCCGACTCCTCTCTGGACTTGATGTCGGCACCCGCCTCCCGCACTCGCCGGAGCCGATCTGGTGTCCTGCTGGCCAAACGGTCAAAGAGGGCTTCTGTCACCTCCAATGTCTGCTCACAGACCAAGCATTCGGGGGCGGTCAACGGGTTGCGGCTCCCGCAGATCGGGCACTCTCGAGCCAGAATGGCCCCGCATGAGGGACATGTATGTGCGCCTGCACCATACGCTGAACCGCAGGTGGGGCACCGAGGATCTGGTTCTGCGTAGGGACTGCCACAGTAGTCGCAGACTGGCACATTCTCCCGGTCTGCCGAGAAGGAGCGGCTC
>JASFVD010000381.1:0-3306 GCA_050050015.1 Anaerolineae bacterium
CGACAGGCAAAGGCCAGTAACTCGTCGGTCTTGCCATAGAAGGGCTCGTCGTGTAGGTCGGCGGCCAAGTCAAGCCGACCACGCCACAGTCGCTTAGGCAGGTCAGCCGTCAAAGCAGTATTGACGCACTCTTCGATCGCCGCCAGGTCTTCGGGATGTAACTGCTCATTCAAGTAGTTCCGCACTGTGTGGCCAGTAGGGACGGCCTCCAAATCGTCACAGGTGCTTTCAATGGTTTCTCCCTCGACCGATGCCTTAACCAGCACGTCGTTCAAGACTTGAGTGGAACAGTTGTACCCGTCGGCCTGAAGCCCCAGATGCTCGGTGATGAGAGCGGAGACTGTCTGACGCACCTCGGACGCGGAGAGTGTCGGCAGCGACCGGGTGCCTCTGTATTTCTTGCTGTTAAGTTTTATGGTGTGCATTCTCTTGAGACCTCCGGTGTGATAGTTGCGTTTCGCAACCTCTGAGGTCCCAACTCTGCACCTATTTGCTCATCTTGTCAACTGATGAAGATCAAATTTCCATCTACTGAGTCTACCAGTTTGGAGGCAATACTATGGACGAGTCAAATCCCATTCGAGTGATGATCGTTGACGACCACGACATGGTCCGCAAGGGCCTGGCAACCTTCTTAAGGATCAAACCCGACCTGGAACTGGTGGGCGAGGCCTGCAACGGCCTGGAGGCCGTGGAGGTATGTGAACAAGTCCACCCCGACGTGATCCTGATGGACCTGGTGATGCCAGAGAAGGACGGGCCAACAGCCACTCGCGCCATCCGCGAACGCTGGCCCGAGGTGCAGATCATCGCTCTGACCAGCTTCGAGGACAGGGAACTGGTGCAAGAGGCACTTCAGGCCGGCGCCATTAGCTACTTGCTGAAGAACGTCTCAGTGAACGAACTAGCCCAGGCCATCCGGGCGGCCTACGCCGGACGGGCTACCCTGGCCCCAGAGGCAGCCCAGGCACTGATCCAGGCCGCCAGCCAGGAGCCCAAGCCAGACTACGAGCTAACCCCCCGCGAGAGCGAGGTACTGGCCCTGATGGTCGAGGGGCTGACCAACCCAGAGATCGCTGAGCGGCTGACCATCAGCTACTCAACAGCCAGAGCTCACGTCAGCAACGTGCTATGTAAGCTGGACGTTTCCAATCGTGCGGAGGCTGTGGCTCTGGCGCTGCGGCGCAAGTTAGTCACGTGACCAAAGACAGAGCAGAAGTCCAAAGAAGATGGAGAAGAGAGTGCAATCTTATTTGATCGAGATATTGAACTGCCCGGTGTGCCACGGTGAGCTACAGTGGGAGATCACTCAGCGCACAGGGGAACGAATTGAGCAAGCGGAGGCATCCTGTGAGGAATGTGCAGCGGTCTATCCTGTGTTTGAGGGAGTTGGTTTGTTTCTGACGCCAGACCTACCCCGCGACGACCTGTGGGAACAGGCAGGCAGCCAGCTCGCCAAATTCCTGCGGGAGCATCCGGAGGTGGAGCAGCAGTTGATGGGCGTGCCAGTAGACGAGCTGGCGCCAGCGGATCTGTTCTACCGCGCATTGGTTCTGGAAGAAGGCGGGGAATACGCCGCAGCCAAGATGCTAGAAGAGAGGGCAAAGCAAGGACTATACACGGATCAGTACCTGGCCTGCTGGGAGAGTCAAGTCAACTACGTGATCAATCGGCTCTCTGAATCGGACGGCCCAATCGTTGACCTGGCATCGGGACGCTGCTCCCTGGTTGAGGAGATGGCACGGCGGCTGGACCGCGCCATAGTGGCGACAGACTTCAGCCCTCGCGTGCTAAGGCAGGATCGGCATCGGCTCGAATCGTTCGGACTCTATGACAAGATCAGCCTGCTCGCGTTTGACGCACGGCGTATGCCCTTCAGAGAGGATGCAGTCGAGACATTGACCACAAATGTGGGGCTACCGAACATCGAGAAGCCGGGTGATCTGCTGAAGGAGCTGCGGCGGGTGGTAGACGGGCAATTCCTGGCGATCTCGCACTTCTACTCGGAGAAGGACGAAGCCAATGCAAAGGCACTGCGGGAAGCGGGGCTGTCGTCGCTGATATTCAGAAAAGCGGCAGTGGAGGATTTCATCGCTTCGGGATGGGAAGTGGAGGTCGCGAACGAATGCCAAGCATGGACAGAGCCGACACCCAGGGGCGAGGTATTGGACGGGGCACAGATAGACGCATTTCCAGTTCAAGGGACGGTGCTGGAGTGGTGTGTGATCGAGGCGCGATGAAAGAGCCGCAACCAAGCAATGAGTTCGTAAGAGAAGAAACAGCAGCAGGCAAACTGAGGAGGTGAGAATCGCAGCCCGTAGATGGGCCGGATCTGACATCCCTCATGGCAAGTTGGAGATAGGCTCAAAATAAGATTGGACACCTGACCAAGAAGAATATAGGACACTTGTCCAATGCAGAAATCCCCCGGATGCCCGATGCGTCTGGGGGATTTTTCTGGTATAATAGAGCCAAGAAAATGAAACCGAGGTATGCATGCAGATACTACTAGCTGATAAGCAACCGAAAGTTCGATTTGGACTGCGCGTGTTGCTAGAACGACAACCAGGATTGCAGGTGGTAGGCGAGGTGACGAATGCGGAAGAACTACTGGACAAAATGGGAAAAGACTGTCCCGAACTGGTGTTGTTGGGCTGGGGTCTGCCGGGGCTACAAAGAGCCAACTTGCTGCCCACCTTGCGCGCAGTCCATCCCGATTTGTTCGTGATCGCCCTGAGCGGACGGACGGAGATGCGGCAAGTGGCTTTGGATGCCGGAGCCGACGCCTTCGTTTGTAAGTGCGACCCGCCGGAGAGATTGCTGGCGGCCATCCAAGACTGTGTCACGCAGAAGACGCTTGTAACCGAAAAGGAGGTAGAGCAATGACTATCAACGTATACGAAGCCCAAATGATGAGGCAGGAGCGCATCAAGGATTCGATGCGCAAGGCCAGACAACAGCAGCTTGGGCAATTGGAGAGGCCCCTAACGTCAAGGGTCCTGGACCAGGCTTTGGCAAGCGTCGGTGGCGTGATGATCTCCGCCGGCAAGAAGTTGCAAGCGCGCCACGCACCAACCAAGACCTTGTTAACGCGTTCACCCTCGCCGGCAAGTCAATAGCGAAACCCCTTGTCGCAAGAACCAGCAACAGGCAACCCACCAAGCCCTACGGCTGTGGAATGGTGGGTTCGCCGCGTGATTTGCGACGGGCCGAAAGAGAACAAGCCACTTGCGCCGTTGACGCGAGTGGCTTGTTGTACGTCCAAGAAGCATTGGACACACGTCCGACAAAAAAACTGGACCACCG
>JASFVD010000382.1:0-3295 GCA_050050015.1 Anaerolineae bacterium
CACGAACACCAGGCATCCGCCCTGGAAATCCTGCTCCAAGAGCGAGCGGCGACCACAGCAGATGTCCAGACGGCTTACGACGATCTGCAAGAGCACTTCGCGGTGATTCTAGAAGAGGCGCAACTGTTCGAAGAGATATTCTTAATGGATCTCCAGGGGCAAGTGATCCTGTCTACTGACGCCGCTCAGGAGGGTAAGATCCTCAGAAACCAGACATACTTCTGGGAGGGACAGAAAGAGGCCCACGTCTATCCGCCGTTCTACTCCCCATCCCTGGACCGGATGACGGTGGTTGCCGTCCGCCCGTTGGTTGACCACGGGATAGGCACCCTAGGAATCCTGGCCGGTCGAGCCAGCATGGCCACGCTGAACGAGATCATGCTGGAACGGGCCGGGTTGGGTGAAACAGGAGAGACCTACCTGGTCGGCGAAAACAACCTCATGCTGACTGGCTCCCGCTTGGCCCGGCCAGACGAAGTCGCCGACATCTTCGTACATACCGAAGGCACCGGGGTCGCACTGGACAGTCATGTCAATGGTGCTGGGCTGTACAACGACTATCGGGACGTGCCCGTGGTCGGGGTCTATCGCTGGCTGCCAGAGCTCCAGGTCGCGCTGCTGGCTGAGCAGAACCAGTCTGAGGCATTTCGCCCCGTGTACACCGTCCTGGCTGTCAACGCGGGAGTCGCTGCTGTGGCCGTGCTGGCGGCCATAGTGGCCGCGCTGTTCCTCGCTGACAGCATCGCTGCTCCGCTGGCCAACCTATCCAGAACGGCAAGGCGAATTGCGGCGGGCGATCTGAGCGTGCGTGCGCAGGGGGGGCGCGGGGACGAGATCGGAAGACTGGCGGACAGCTTCAACCACATGGTGGAGGGCATCCTCCAGGCGCAACAGTCTCTGCGGGAGAGCGAAGAGCGCTTCCGTCGCCTCTCTGAAGCTGCATTCGAAGCCATAACCATACACGAGGGAGGCATTGTCCTCAGCGCAAACGACCAGTTCTTCGAGATGTTCGGGTACGAACCAGACGAACTCCTGGGCACGCAGGCCATCTCGCAGATTGTGGCACCCGAAGCCAGAGCGTTCATGAGAAAACAGATTGCCACAGGCAACCTAGAGCCTTATGAGTCCATCGGACTGAGGAAAGATGGGACCAAGTTCCCGATGGAAATTCGGATTAGAGAAATAGAATACGAAGGGCGCAAGGTCAGAGTGGGAGCCCTAATGGACATCACCGAGCGCAAGCGGGCGGAGAAAGAAGTCTCGTCAGCCAGAGCATTTCTCGATACGGTCGTGGATATGAGCCCGTTCTCCATGTGGGTTTCCGACAATACGGGAACGGTCATACGGACAAACCACGCACTCCGTGAAGCGATTCATCTAGCGGATGACCAGATCGTCGGTAGATACAATGTGCTCAAGGATCAAAACTTGGAGATCACGGGGGTTATGCCCCAGGTAAGGGCCGTTTTCGAGAAACACCAGCCCGCACGTTTCAGCATCCCCTGGAAAGCTGGGCAGGCTGGGGACGTAGATTTCGAAGGCGCGCAAGACATGTTTATTGATGTAGCGATGTTCCCGATACTGGATGAACAGCGTGAACTGACGAACGTGGTATGCCAGTGGGTGGACATCACCGAGCGCAAGCAGGCGGAGCAGGCGCTGCGGGAAGCCTATGACACGCTTGAGCAGCGCGTCCGAGAGCGCACCGCCGAACTGCAACGTTTCGTGAACCTGATGGCCGGCCGCGAGGTGCGCATGGCGGAGTTGAAGAAAGTCATCAAGAAACTACGCACCCAACTGGAAGAGGCCGGGCTGGAGCCGGTGGCCGACGATCCGCCGAGAGTGGGGCTGGAGGAGTGATTGGGGAGGTAGAACTGTGATGCACACCATGACTAAGATCAACGCCATCATCTTGTTGATATTCCTCATGGCCAGCTTACTGGCGGGAACCCCTACAGCTTTCAGTCAAGAAGGGTCCCCGCCAGACAAGGTCATGAAATTCACCGGCGATGCCAATTGGCCACCCTATCAGTTTCTTAACGAAGCTGGGGAACCCGACGGTTTTTGTGTAGATCTGGTTCGTGCCCTTTGCCAGGAACAGAATCTCCGCTGTGAGTTCGAGCTCTATCAAGACTGGGCCCAGGCGCAACAAGCCGTGGCCGATGGCCTGGCAGACGCTGTCCTGGGTTTTGGCAAGACGACGGAAAGGGAGAAGCTCTTTGATTTTTCCGAGACCATCGCTACCATTAGGGAAGTCATAGCGGTGCGAGAAGAGACGCTCACAGTTCATTCGCTGGCAGACCTTTATGGCACTTCTGTGGCCGCTGTCAGTGGTACTCCGGACTATCTGCAATTGAGTGAGGACCCCCGATTCCACGTAATCCCTGTTCGTGGAGAGGCAGAGGGTCTCAGGAAGTTGGCTAATCGAGAGGCAAAGGCCTTTATCAGCGATGAACTGGCTATAAGATACGTGGTGCAGCTTCGCGAGATCGAAGGGCTCAAGATTGTAGGAAGCCCCATTTGGGAAATGGAAGTCGTCATCGGTGTGACAAAGGGGAAGCACGAGCTTCTGGAAATGGTCAACGCGGGGTTGTCCTCGCTGAAGGAGGGAGGCACCACCGATGAAATCACAACAAAGTGGTTTGGATCAGAGATCCGGCCTCAGCGATTCCCTTCCTGGATTCGATGGGCAGCGACGGTTGGGCTATCCATTGGTACCCTGATTGGCCTGGCTGCGCTCGGTTTGCTGGTGTTCAACAGGCGGCTGGCAGAAGAGGTCAAGGGTCGTACTGCGGCCTTGGAACAAGAAGTCCACGAGCGCAAGCGAGCCGAGGAGGCGCTGCGCCAGAGCGAATACCTGCTGCGCCAAGTGCTCGACACCAATCCGGCGGTTATATTCGTCAAAGACTACGACTCGCGCGTGTTGCTAGCCAACAAAACCATGGCCGAGTTCTACAATCTATCCGTCGAAGAGGTCACCGGGCGGCTTCAATCCGATCTGCACCGCCAGTACGGTGCGGATCCGAAAGACGTTGACAAGTGGCTGGTCGATGACAGAGAGGTGATAGATACCGGTCGCCCGAAACACCTTGTCGAGAGCGGCACGGACAGTCAGAATCGCCCACTCAGATTTCAGACGGGGAAATACCCGATAGATATAGGGCCAGCCCATCGCGGGGTTCTGGTTATCTCTGAAGACATCACCGAGCACAAGCGGGCGGAGGAGGCACTGCGAGAGGCGCATGACAAGCTTGAGCAGCGCGTTCGCGAGCGCACCGCCGAACTGCAACGTTTC
>JASFVD010000383.1:0-3293 GCA_050050015.1 Anaerolineae bacterium
GTTTTACGTCTCGACGCGCTACCCGGCGGTCGAGCCAACGACCTGCCTGCCGCCGAGCGCGGGAGTCCCTAGACGGACGATCCCTCGTCCCCGCCAGCGGCTGCCTCCCGTTCGGCCGCCTCCAGGATGCGGTCCAGCTCTTTCAGCACGTCGTCGGGCAGGGGCTCTGGCTCGTGCGTCTCGTAGATCCGTCGAAATTCCTCCAGGGCGACCTCGCACGGATCCCGCCGTTTCCCCTCGGGCGTGTGCTCGTGGAGCAGCCTCGACAGTCGAAAATCCCGAATGTGCTCGCGCGTGTGCGGCTGCGCCAGGAAGTGGCCTCGCGGGCCCACGTCTCGAATGACGTCCAGAGCCATTGCACTCTCGTCAAACTGGAGCCCGTGGGCAAGATCGTACGCGCTGCGGCATAGCTCGTGATCCAGGAGGACCTTCTCCGGGTAGAGCACCATGGATCCCTCGACTAGGCCCATATACCCGCAGACCTCGCCGCCGTAGACCGGCAGCAGCGCCGCCCCCCACCCCGCGTCGCTGCCCGTCTGCCAACTCAGCCCAGGCGCATCCGTGCTGACGCCGCTACCGCCCAGGCTGGGGACGCCCCAGGAGTGGGCCAACTGGACGGCCACCATGCTGAGAGGCAGCGCCAACCCACCGATGTATCCTCCGGTGCGAGGGTGCATCAGCGACGTCTCGATGGAGTGAAAGACCGGAGTTCCGGGATAGGCCAGCTGAAGCAGCACCATCCCGCTGACCACCTCTGCGTCACCCACGACGATGGCCCCCAGTGGCGTCGCCGGAGCCGTCGATCCCATGGTCGGCATGGCCATGAAGCTGGTCGGTATCCCGGCTTCCCCGTATGTCAGGGCTGTCTCCAGGCCATCGTCATCGTGCGCCAGCGGGGCGATCGTGCAGATGTTGGTGCATATGGGTGACCGTCGGCGGCGCTCCTCCTCGCTGCCCGCCACCACCGTCGCCATCTCCACGGCGTACTCGGCCAGCGGTGGGGCGATGGTCATGCCGCCGCGCACGTGCTTCAGCGTATTGGTCAACCCCGCATGGCACTGGTGCAACGGCGCCGTGGGGCCGTAGTCCTGTGCGCTAACCGGCGGCCAGTAGAAGCTGATCATGGGGAGCGCGTCGCACACTCTCGCCATCATGACCACGTCCTCCTTGCACGAGGCGCGCTGCTCCCGGGTCGCCAGGTCCACGACCTGGACCCCCGTACCGTCCGTGCACAGGTACGTGTTCTTCCCGTCGAGCGTCAGGTCGAAGCGCTCCTCTCTGCCGCCCAGCACGAAGGACCGCGGAGCCGTCGACATGGCCTCCTGCACCAGGTCCGGCGGGATCTGCACGATCCGCTCCTCCCAATTCACGCGGGCGCCGTGGTCGGCGAAGATCTCCAGCGCACGACGGAGCGGTACATGGAGGCCCACCTCATCCAGCAGGTGCAGCGTCCCCTGCTTCAGCGTCTCAAGCTCCGACGGCTCCAGGAGCTGACCGCGAAACCGCGGCCCAATGGGTACGATGTCCGGCGTGCGGCTAGGCATGATAGCTCCAGTCACTGATACTGCCTTTCGGACCCGACCGAACCCGAGGCAGGTCGATTGTCGCAGAGGCCGCTCAGGCTCAGCCCAACCCCTGGGCTTGCGCCGAGCGAGGGGCGGCCCGCGCGGCGGGCACGTCCTGGATCAGAGATCCCTCCCACCGCGCAGGCCGCCTCCTCAAGGGAGAAGAACGGCTCTCACGAGCCTATCGAACAAACCCATCATACAAGCCTCGCGTCCGCTTCACGCACAATGTCCTCGATCTGCGCCTCAGCGCCGTCGGGCAGCGGTGGTGGTTGATGGTTGCGCAGGATGTCGAGCGCTTCCGCATGCGCGACCTCCAGCATCGAAGAGCCCGCGGGCGGCCACTTCGGTACGTATTCCCGCCTGGTGAACGCCCGAGTCTCGGGCTGGCTCAGGTAATGGCCACCGATGCCCACGCGCTCGATCAGCTCGGTCTGGAGGTGCCCATCGTACGCGCGGAACGGCGCCACCATGGCTTCGATCTGCTTGATCAAGTGATTGTCGAGCACCATCTTGTCCAGGGAGAGGATCTGAGCATTGCCCATCAGCCCGGCGCTGTAGATTTCGTCTGCGCCGGCCAGGACGGCCAGAAGCCCGGCGGCGGTCGCCTCGTGACCATACTGCGCATCGACGGTCTCCGATGCGGAGGAGACCCCAAACAGATTCACGGGCACCCCGTAGTAGCGAGCCATCTCCAGAAGCGCGAGTCTGAGCCCGTGCCCGTCGGCGCTGCCGCCGTAGGCCCCCGTCTGCATATCCAGCTGAGAGGCCCCGGTGCCGTAGATGACGGGCGTGCCCGGGTTAGCAGCCTCGAACAACGTGAGCCCACTTAGGAACTCCACGTTGTGGAGCAGGCTCGTCCCTGCCCGCGTGACCGGGGAGGTACCGCCAGCGAGGGGCATGGGGTAGACCATGATGGGGACCCCCAACCTGGCCAGCTCGATGCAGGCCTCGGTCATCGGGCCGTCATGCATCAACGGAGAGATGGTGCAGTCAACGACGGAGAAGATAAGGCTATCGTCATCTCGGCCGCCCCCCGCTGCAGCCCGAGCCATATCGACCACGAAGGGAACCTGCGCCGCGTTGAGCACACCGGTGCGAACGTGCTTGCTCGTCTGGGTGAAGGCCAGGGCGAAATGGCGAATGGTGCGCAGGTGCGACGGCACATCGCCAGCCGCCACCATCACGTTGACGATCTCAATCTTGTCCAGCGCGTCGGCGAACAGCAGGCCGCGCCGCAGATCCTCCGCCGTGGAGTCGTGACGCTCGCCGGTCTCCAGCTCGATCGCCTCCGTCCCCTGGCTGTCGGTGGTGTGGTGAGACCTGCGGCCATCGAGCACCACGTCGCGCACCGGATCGCGGGCGCAGAGACGCACCTTGCGCGGGGCCTGCTCGACGGCCCATTCCACCAGCTGGCGCGGCAGGCTGGCCCACGCCCGTTCGCGGTCGACGGTCGCCCCCTTGTCCTCCAGCACGTCGAGGGCCTGAGGCGTGTTGTAGACCACGCCCACGTTCTCCAGCAGATCGAGGCTCCGCTCGTGGATGCGCTCCACGTCGCAGCGCGACAGCGCCGGCCTCAGTGAGAGACCCACAGGCGGTCCTCGTGAAGGTGACAGAAAGGCGTCCTCATGCGCCCAGTTCCCGGTCTGCGGCGTCCAAGATCCGCGTCAGCTCCGCCCGCTGGGCCTCGTCAAGAGGCTGCGGCTGGTACTTCTCCAAGATCCAGCG
>JASFVD010000384.1:0-3287 GCA_050050015.1 Anaerolineae bacterium
GGGGAACGGGCGGCACCGGCAAGCAGCTGAAGGATCTCCTGTTGGAGCCGGCTGCTGTCCTGCGCCTCGTCCTCCAGAACGTAGGGCCACTTGGAGCGCAGGCGCTCCAGGAGCTCTCCGTCAAGCCTCAAAGCCTGCAAGGCCAACCGTATCAGGTCATCGAAGTCGACTGCACCGCGATAGGCCAGCGCTCGCTGATAGTCGGCATAGATCGCCCATCCCATCTCCGCCAGAGGAAGGGGTTCAGGATGCCGATCGAGACGATCTCGCACCTCGATCGGCGTGAGCTGGTCATCCTTCGCCTGCTTGATGAAGCTGTAAGCGATGTTGCCCACCAACTCAGGCCACTTGTCGCGCCGCACCCACTTCAGCTGTCGCTCGTCCAGGTCGAGGGCAAGGAAATCGTCGCTGACGTCAGGATGGCTTCTGAGCCAGGCATCCGCTGCATTCTGGCGGATGCGGTCAGCCTCCCGTTCGTCAACGATCTGGAAGTCATCCGAGAGTCCGACCAGACCCGGGCGTTCGCGGACGATGTCGTGGGCCAACCCGTGAAGCGTGCGCACTCGATAGCCCATGTGGGGCAGCAGGTCATGCTCCGCCACGAAGCCAGCTACCTGGCTGGCGAAGTTGTCAACCGCAGAGTTGACCAGGGTCACCACTAGCACCTCCTGGTCGTCCTCCAGGAGCCCATTGGTAATTAGCTTTGCGGCCAGCGCCGAGAGGGTGACAGTCTTGCCGCTGCCAGGCACGGCAGAGACACCCATTTTCCCGGCCTTGTAGCCCAGGACCTCTTCCTGTTTCGGGCGGGGTCGGAATGGCATAGGTGAGTAACCGTTGTGCGTCAGGTACGCCAATCTGCGGGAGTTCCCGAACGGACAGGTTCTTGTGGCAAGCTTCGCAGTACGCGCTGGATCGCCTGGAGCAAGGGGCCTCTCTGCTCATAGCCCTGTTCGCCCAGCTCACTCAGGCCGAGATAAACTTGGCGGCGGCAGCGGCGAATGAGGCCCTCGGTCAGGCGAGCCAGCGCCTCTTCCCGGACCTCGACTTCATCGCTGTCGGTCCACGTAGCGTCCTCCCTGCCAGCTGGAGGCCAGTGCCGGCTCAGGACGTACGGGTGCGTGAGGGGCTGGTACAGCCGCTCCCACCAGCCGCGCCCCCCTACGTTGAGCCAGAATTGATAGTCGACCGGGCGATTCCGGATGATGAAGGTATAGGCAGGCGCCAGCAGCACGGCGTCTTCTGTCTGTAGTTGCCAGGAGTGTATGTACTGAGCGGCGATCACCCCCTCTTCCACCATCTCGATGTACTCTTGTCCGAGCGCCATCAGGTTCCGCTGCCTGTCCCGTTCGGGATGTTCCGTCCCCTCCGCTACCCAACGGAACTTGCGCACCGACTCGATGAGATTGGCGGCCACCTCGGCAGAGTCGAAGTCGCGATGGAAGCCGTAGCCCGGCTGCGACAACACCTCGCCGAACAGGCGGCTCAACAAGTGATCGAGTGGCAGCCCTCCGCGGCTTGTGCGTTGCGCTACCTCGTCTGTCAGTCCAGCCCGCGGGTCGGGATCAGAACTCGATGGAGCATTATGACGTTCTGAGCGGGCGTAGTTCTCGATCCATGAGCGCAGCCCTTCGTATCGCTCGCCCAGGACGAAGGTGAGCCGTTCCTGCATATCGGGCTTGATGAGATCGAACGAGGAGAGTGTGGGCGCGCCATCTCGGACGCGGTAGACGATGTCGGCCAGGAGTTGTCCCCGTACCAGGTCCATGCCGTCAATGGCCTGCATAAGTGCATGCGCTACGTCGAAGCGCGTCGGCGTCAGGTGCCACTCTGGATGGGCGATCCTGGACAGCGTCAGTAGGCAGCGCGTGGGCGGCTCATCGCGGAGGGCCCGCGAGGGCCTGTGAGAGCGAGTGGGGACGCCGTGTCTCTCCAAACGAGTCGCCAAGGAGAAACGGAGCGCGTCGCTCAAGAAGGGGGCCAATACTGCGATCTCTCCGGGCGGAACGCTCTGCCCATGCACCAGCGTGTCTATCTGCGCCGTGACCCAGTCTAGCATTTCCGTGTGGTAGCGGTGAGGCTTGTAGACCAGTGCCTTCCGCGCGTCTGCCGATCGCGCCGACGACGAGGATGAGCCACCCTCCGTTCGACACAGCGTCTCACCAAGGGCCTCCATCTCCGGTGGCATGACGAACGACTCGCCGAACGTGAAGCGCTCGTCACACAGATCGCGGAGCGCATAGGCGCTGTCCGGATCGGCGCCCAAGAAGCGGCGGTATCCCGCTCCACGATCAAAGATCACTAGCGCCGAGGACGTTGCCGGTATCCACCCGCGCAACACGTCGTGGGCGACTGGCACGTCCTCCTCGACGTTGTCCACGATCAGGTAGCGGTACCTGTCGAGCAGGTAGTCGCGACAGATCGGCCTGGTCCAAAGGTGCTCCAGGAACACCTTGACCTGGAGGGAGAAATCCAGAAGATTGTTGTCGAGACAATATCGACGGAAGCGGTTCGCGCAGGTTTGCGCCTGGTCGTAGATGCGCTCGCGACTCTGTTCGCCACCCCAGGCTTCCTTAAGGCGTCGGCCGATCTGCGTGATCGGGAAGCCAACGACTGCGGCCTTGTTGACGTTGTCGATGATCTGGCTGTAGAGTCGGTGTCGGTCGATGGTGATGCCTTCGAATGCCCCCTCGTCGAGAAGCGGACGGACGACGCGCGCCATGTAGTACTGGGCTGTCTCCAGCGTGAGGAATGTCGGCGGCCGATCTGGGTGCCCAAACCCCGCTTCTTCCACGATGAGGGGCCAGAACAAGTCGACCATGCCCTGGGCCAACCCGCCCAGGGTGAACAAGGTAACCTCACCTCGAGCGCCGACGGACGGCCTGTGTACGGCTTCGTAGTAGGGTACGCTCAGCGTGCGCTGGGGCGTGAAGACCAGGACGGAGCGGGCTGGTATGCCCTGCTCGAGGAGATGTAGCAGCCGAGCCACGCCGGTCGTGGTCTTGCCGGTCCCAGCGGGACCCTCAAGGAAGCTCCGAGTGCCTAAGGGTCGTTCAACGAGGTGCTGCTGATGTGGAGCTAAGCTGTCAACGCGCCGCACGGGACGAGTGTTCTGTGGCGGCATACTCTCCTTCTGAAACCTGCCCGCTCACCTACTTGCCCGTCTCTCCTCGTCCCTTCATAAGGAGATAGCCGACCAGGGAGACCACGATGGTTACTCCTGCCACAAGCCAGGTCGAGCCAGGAACTCGCTTCAGTGCTCGCCATCTCTCCCCCAGCGACAGGCTCAT
>JASFVD010000385.1:0-3284 GCA_050050015.1 Anaerolineae bacterium
TCTGTCTCGGCCTCCGGTGCGCGAGGTGAACTGGATGGCAAGCCCGAGCAGACGCCGTCCGCTCTCCCGGCGGGCGGCACGTTCGGATTCGTTGAAGGCAGCGTGCCAGGACGTGGTGTTGAACTGCCTGGTCTCCATCTCCTGCCGCGTCTGTCGAACAATACTCTGGGTCACCACGTCTGGAGGCTCCGGGGACGGGTCTTCGGTCTGAGTCTCCAGGAAGGCGATCAGGTCCCGCTGCAGGAAGCGCCGGTGTCCGCCGGGTGTGCGAAGACAGCGAATCGCCCCTTCGTCGGACCAACGGCGCAACGTGGTTGGATGAATACCCAGAATGCGAGCGGCTTGGCTGAGGCTTAACCAATTGGGAGGCGGCGTTGAAGAGCCGGACATTCTTTTCATCGAGATCAGGTTCGGTGTTCAAATTCTACGTAAAGCTGACCAAAGCTATTCAATTATAAGCAGAACGGGCAGTCTGTCAAGCGCTGCTCGTGGGGTGCTGAACCCACGGTATCATGGGTGTTTCGGCCCAAGATTATACCAAGCTCTTCTCTTTCCACAAACTGCGCCGGGCGGTGCTGGGGTATCGGATGGATCCTTGGAGTCCTGTTGACGAATCTGCCCTATAAGTTTACACTGGATGCAGATCGGGGGAGTCTGCTAGCTGTGAAGGGGGCCCCATGACTTCCGTCACTCAGTTCACCGATCGCGTCCGCACCAACGTCGAGAGCGTGATCGTAGGAAAGAGGGAGCAGATTGAGTTGCTCCTGGTGGCTATGCTGTGCCGGGGACACGTTCTGATCGAGGACGTGCCAGGAACCGGGAAGACGATGCTGGCCAGATCGATCGCCGCCAGCCTGGGCATCGACTTCAAACGGATTCAGTGCACGCCTGATCTCTTGCCTAACGACATAACCGGTGTGGATGTATTCAATCAGAAGTCGCAATCGTTTGAGTTCCAACCGGGTCCCGTGTTCGTCAACATCCTGCTTGCTGACGAGATCAATCGGGCCACGCCCCGGACGCAGGCCGCGCTCCTGGAGGCGATGCAGGAGCGGCAGGTTACCACAGGAGGCGTTACCCGGCCTATTCCTTCCCCCTTTCTCGTGCTTGCCACGCAGAACCCCATCGAATATGAGGGGACATTTCCCCTGCCAGAGGCTCAGCTCGACCGATTCTTGATACGGCTTTCGCTCGGCTATCCCGAGACAGAGGACGAGATCCAGATCCTGCGCAATTTGAGGAAGCAACACCCGATTGAGACCATTGGACAGGTCGCGGACGGAGACGAGATGCGTATCCTGCAGGATGTGGTCACCGATGTGCATCTGGAGGAGTCGCTCGAGCGTTACATTCTCGATATTGTTCAGGCCACGCGGAATCATCCAGACCTGACGCTCGGTGGAAGCCCTCGCGGATCCCTGGCGCTCTACAAGACATCGCAGGCGTTGGCGGCCGTGAATGGGCGCGACTACGTCATTCCAGACGACATCAAGAAGCTGGCCCCGCTAGCGCTTGCCCACAGACTGATCGTCAAACCGGAAAGCGAGCTGCGGGGTCGGACTGCCGCGGGCATCCTTAGCGAGATCCTGGTGAAGACCGATCTGGACATCGGGGAGTTGAATTGAGCACGGAGTACGTGGCCCGTAGACGTGGCGTCTTCTGAGGACTTGACTGACGATGCGGAAATATCTGCCGTATCTGCTCCTCCTGTTCCTCGTCGCTGCCATCTTGCGAATAGATTTCTACTTCACCATCGTCTATCTTCTCTTCGCCGTCTACCTGTTATCACAGGTTTGGACGCGACAGTCGGTGAAGCAGCTACGCGCCGAGCGGCGATTTGTCGGACGAGCTTTCTCAGGCCATAGCGTGACAGCGAGGCTGACAGTCCGCAACGAAGGCTGGTTGCCCGTGCCCTGGTTGAGGGTGCACGAGTCGCTACCTGTGACGCTAAGCAGTCCGCCTTTTCTTCGTCAGGTGGCGCCATTGGGCCCTCACGATGAACGGGAGTTCTCCTATACGCTTGATTGCCGCCGACGCGGATACTATCGGGTTGGGCCCCTGCGCATGGAGACAGGAGACCTGCTTGGAATCACAAGGCCCGTCCAGGTAGAGACAGAGGCCGAGCATCTCATCGTGTATCCGCGGGTGGTCTCCCTGCAGGAATTGGAGTTGCCTACACGATCTCCTCTCGTGGCGCTCCCGGCGGCCGCGCCGCTGTTTGAGGACCCGTCTCGCGTGATGGGAGTCCGAGACTACCGGCAGGGCGACTCACCGCGGCGAATCCACTGGACCGCTACAGCTAGCACCGGTGAGCTGGTGGTGAAACGGTACGACCCCTCTATCGCGCGCGAGACGCTCATTTGTCTGGATTTGAGCCGCGAGGCCTACGAGCAGCGTCGGCGATACACGGCGGCGGAGCTGGCAATCGTGGTTGCAGCCTCACTTGCCAATCATATCATCGTCAATGAAGGACTCCCTGCGGGGCTGGCGACGGAGGCTTGGGATCCCCTGGCAGACAGACAGGCGAAGCTCTTCCTCCCACCGCGCTCGGAGCGGGCACACCTGATGAGCATACTAGAGATACTGGCCCGCGTCGAGGTCGGGGAAGCGATCTCATTTCCCGATCTGCTGCGTCGCGAGAGCGTCCGGCTGTCGTGGGGAGCAACGCTCGCCGTGATCGCGGGGCGAGAAAGCAAATCGCTCTTCGATAGCTTGGTGTACCTCCGACGAGCGGGATTCGCCGTCGCTCTGATTCTTGTGCAACCCGAATACCCATCGGCTGAGGCTCGCCGCCGTGCCGAAATCCTGGGGGTGCCGGTGCACAGGATCTGGAGGGAGGAGGAGCTGGAGGCAGGCGTATGAGCCGGGACAAGTGGGTGGATAACGTCTTCCGTCCGCTAGCGGTCGCGGGGATGATGGGCAGTATCGCCTTATCCTTCGTCAATCTCATTCGCCTGTTCTTTCCCGACTGGAGCGGGGTTTACATCCTTGTCTCATGTGTCCTGGCGGCTTTGGAGGCAAACTACTCCTACCGTCTCATCCGGGCAAGGGGTCTTCGTGGGAGTGATGTACTTCGCTTCCGCGCGATCGAGATCGCGTTGCTCTTCGTGCTGTTGAGAATTGGCAGCATGATTGGGCTCGGCTGGGGAGAGGTGTGGGCGGACCTTCGCGCCTGGCCACAAGAGCCGTGGCGGATCCTCGACCTGGAGGTCGGCTACGCGTTTGTCTTGACTCTGCTATCCTGGACGGTTTCTACTCGCACGACGTACGACCTGGAGCGCATC
>JASFVD010000386.1:0-3282 GCA_050050015.1 Anaerolineae bacterium
TTCTATTGAATGGCGTCCGGCTTCAGCGTCGTATCGTGGTTGGGCAGCGGGAGATGTGCAGTCGCTTCGGCGAAGACTCGTATCTTCTTGTTAGGGGTAGCTGCTTCGTGAGATCGACCCCGCCAGAAGACTGATCGAGACGTTAATCACACTCGGGTGGCGAGTGTGGGCTCCTTAGAGAATGTGCTCGAGTTGGTCAAACAGGAGGCACGTGATGGCTTTAAGAACCGAAAAAGAGAAGATGCTGGCCGGAGAGTGCTACAACTGTCTTGATCCTGACCTAGAGACTGAACGCCAGGAGACGAAGGCATTGCTCCGGCGCTACAATGGGAGCGAAGAGGTGCCTGAACGGCATACCATCCTCGAGCAGTTGCTGGGACACATCGGTCAGAACTCGATCATTGAGCCACCTTTCTACTGCGCCTACGGCCGGAACATTCATATCGGCGACTACGTGTTCCTGAATGTCCTGTGTACCATTCTGGACTGCAATGAGGTGCGCATTGGCGACCACGTCATGGTCGGGCCTTCCGTCCAGATCTATACCGCTGCCCATGTCCTTGAGGCAGAAGCGCGGAACCAGGGATGGGAAGTCGCCAAACCGGTGGTGATAGAGGACAACGTGTGGCTGGGAGGCGGTGCCATCCTCCTGCCAGGGGTGACGGTAGGCCGGAACGCCGTGGTGGGCGCAGGGGCGGTCGTCTCCCGCAGCGTTTCAGCGAATACGGTCGTGGCGGGGAATCCGGCCAGGGTGATTAGAGAGATCGAGCCGTAACAAGGGGCTAGAGGGGCCTGAGCGAGGCACGTTGCCCGTTCGCAGGCGTTGGTAGGTCGCAGGAGCTGCCCAGCCCGGCTTGCACCCGACCAGGCCTTTCTGGCTCCAATTCGAAGGGTGCAGCGTTGTGGGCGCCCGTTTGCGAGCACGCATCACCCTCTGTCATTCCAATCGGAGGGGATACGGCGCGCGTCGTGCCTGAACGCTGGGATCCCAGAAAGCTGGGGGTACGGTGAGGCTTCGCTCCTCATTCCGGTCGCCCGACGGGACGGATCGAGCAGCCTATTCCACAGCTCCAAGCCCGAGCCTGTCCCGAGCCCAGTCGAGGGATCTCGGGGGCGCGAAGGGCTGGGACGTCAGGCCGTCAAGAGGTTCGGACGACTCTCAGTCTCGCGGCGTCAGAAGGGGACGAAAGGCGCGCGCCACGGTCACCCACTCGTCGACGGTGAGCGTCTGCGCGCGGCGGCGGTGGTCGACGCCGGCCGCGTCCAATCGGGCAGCGGCCTGGTCCTTATCGATGCGCTCACCGAGCCCGGCGCTGATGGCGTTGTGGAGCTGTTTGCGGCGCTGGGAGAACCCCGCTCGCACGACCTCGAAGAACCCGTTCACGTTCTCCTCGGGAAGGGGCGGGACGTCGAGGACGTCGACCCGCACGACGGCCGAGTCGACCGCGGGGGTCGGGTAGAAGCTGCCCGAGCTGATGCGAAAGAGGAGCTCGGGCTCACCGTAGAACTGGACGCTCACGGCCAGCAGGCTCAGGTCCCCCGGTCCGGCCACGATGCGCTGGGCCACGGCGTGCTGGACGGTCATCACCATCACCTCTGGCCTCTCCTCAGCCTCCAGAAGGCGGCGCAGGATGGCCGACGTGATGTAGTAGGGAAGGTTGCCCACCACTTTGTAGGTCGCCTCGGGGTCCCCCAGCCTCTGGCGGGCTTCACCCACCAGAACGGCGGGGTCGAGCGCCAGCACGTCCCCCTGGATGAGCGTGACGTTGTCGAATGACGAGAGCTCGCTCTCCAGGATGGGCATCAGCCGCTGATCGAGCTCGAGGGCCACGACGTGTCCGGCCTCCCGCGCCAGATGTTTGGTCAGAGCTCCCGTGCCGGCTCCTATCTCCAGCACGACGTCGTCGTGCGTGAGCCTAGCGGCAGAGGCGATTCGCTCCAGGACGGTGTCATCGACCAGGAAGTTCTGGCCGAGGCCCTTCTCCGGACGCACGTTCCACCGCCGGAGCAGCTGGGATACGTTCATCGTGGCCCTAGGGGAGGGTGTAGTCGATCTGGCTGGCGAGGGGCACCGGCGTCAGCAGGTAGACGTCAACCCAGCGGTACCAGAGCTCCAGGTTGTTGTTGTCATACCCCAGGTCGATCCGCTTTCCCTTGATGGCGCCGCCGGTGTCCGCGGCGAGGCCCATGCCGTAGCCCGGCACGTAGACGTTCGTCCCAAGGCTGATGAGGCGTGGATCGACGGCGACGATGCCCTTGCGCATCCTGGCGCCCGTGGCGGTGCGCCCGTACCAGTCGGCGGAGCGCGGCGTGCCGGCGGTGGCGGCCGAGTAGGACGTCGCCAGCATGCGGATCTTCCGCCAGTACTCGATCCCGCCCGAGGGCGTATCCGCGGTGCGGACCACGATCTTCGTCCCGTAGCCTCGCACGTGCGTGGTCGGGGGCAGGGCGACGTACTGGTTTTCGACGGTGCGCGAGATCTCGTGGCCGTTCTTGTAGCGGACGTGGATCCGCCGCTCCAGCACCCCCGGTGAGCCCTCCTGCAGCAGCTTCTCGTGATCGATCTCGAGGTCCGGATCGGGACGCCACACCGATTCGTAGGGTATGGGCTCCTGTTCCATGATGAAACGCTCGCTGATGCGGAAGACGTCGATCGTGGCTTCGTCCGCGAGCGGGGCGTGCTGAGGAGGTTCTGTGTAGTCCTCCCCGGTGAGCACGATGTCTAGATCGGCCAGAACGGCGCCGACGGTCTCCCGGTGGGTGCGGGTCCGCACAGAGCGGCCGTCGACGTTGACCGTGACGGGGGTGGAGCGGTCGAGCTCGATCTCCATGCCGGCCGAGACGCGCGTGCTCAGCCCGGGGCGCACGTGATCCGCCAAATAGAGAGTCAGGCCCGCCTGGTGAATCGCCTCGCCGACGGTGGGCGCCGTGGTGTAGAAGGTGGTGGTCTTTTCGCCTTCCTGCAGCGTGATGGGCACGGCTCGGACGATGACAATTCGCGGCGGCCGCTCTTCGGCTGGCGGGGCGCTCAGATCTCCCTCAATGGTGACGTCGTCGTTGGGGCGCAGCGTTACCTTCGCCTCTCTGAGAATGTCGTCCAGGGAAGTGGCACGCGTCCGCACCGTGGCGCTCTGTCCTTCGACGGTGACGACCACAGGACGAGCCCGATCGACGCGGACGGTCATGCCGGGCTCGACCGACGCCTCGGGCGACGGCGAGACGGCGTCGGCAGGGTGGAGCTGGACGCCAACGTCCGTCAGGACGGCCGAGACGGTGTCCTGG
>JASFVD010000387.1:0-3277 GCA_050050015.1 Anaerolineae bacterium
CACGTTGGGAAGACCAGTCAGGTCTTCAAGACCTGACTGGTCTCACGTTGCAGCGCCATCCAGGAGCCTCTCGGCCCATGCAGAGCCCACGTCAGGTTCTTCATCGATCCCGCATACGACGGCCTCCAGATCCCTCGACTCCGCTCGGGACGGGCAGGCGGCGCAGTCCGTTCCGCCCCGCCAGGCGCCATGCGCCGCCTAGCCGAAATCTAACAAACGCCACACGAAGTATCTAACTTCTACTATATACAGTCCCCCCCGTCCATGCTATACTAGACACTAGATCAGCTTGGGGGCTCGCATACTGACGCGGATAGCCTCTGGGGCTGACAGCCACTCCATTGCCAAGAGCGTCGGGCCTGACGAGCAACAGATCTCACTGGCTCCAACCCAAGGACAGGGCCCCTGGGCTTCGTGGTCTGAGACAAAGAGCGCTTTCGGATCAAGGAGTCTGCACCGCCAGAAGTGACAAACGCTTGTATTGACGGGGCATCTAGCGGGCGAAGGCCGTGCGGCCAGGGTTGGGAGACTCAGCAGAACTAGGAAGCACGAGAATGACCACAGCCGCGGCGAGTAACCGCTCGAAAGCTATCATCGCCTTGATCCTCGCAGCACTCGTGCTGACCGGATGTGTCAAAGCAAGAGTGGAGATCGAAGTGGAACGCGATGGCACCGGCACGATGGCGGTCGCGATGGGGATGACACAGCAAGCTCTGTCCTGGGCAGGCGAGGATGGCAAGGGCGTGATGGAAAGGCTGAGCCAGGAGGTCTCGGGCGATGATGACGCCGACGACGTGACTGTCCGCCGCTGGACAGAGGGCAACTACGAATGGTTCGCTACCAGTACCTCGCTCACCGATCTGGATGACCTCAACTCACGCCTCGCTGAGATCGAGATGTTTCGCAATCTAGCCCTGACACGCGAGCGTGGAGTGCTCCGCGACCGCTATGTGCTGGATGGTCAGGTGACCCATTGATGGCCGGCGAAGAGGCGCCCGAGGACCTTCTCATCGATCCCAGTGGCATGTTCGAGTTCCAGATGCTGGTGGCTCTCCCCGGCGACGTGCTGACTACCAACGGCGCCTTCGTTGATGACTCAGATCGCATGATCTGGACCCTCGGCACCTATGAACCGGTATCCGTGCACGCCGTCAGCCGGACATGGAACTGGATTCGGGTCGCTGCGCTTGTTGGAGCTGGAGGTTTGTCAATTGCTGGGGCCGTCGTCTTTGTCGTGGCTGCGTTCGCCCTCTGGCGCTGAACGCAGGTGCAAGAAACCAAAGACCGCCAGGGACGAGACAACACCCCAGGCGTGGCACAGAGCGGAGACATCAACTAGAAACCGAGAAGGCAGTTGGAGCAAGGACACTTAGCCGAGGGGTTTTTCTACGCCGTCTTGAGATAGTCTGACCTCCTCTCGCACGTCAGAGAGCATGGACTCACACAGGAGAGGGGGAACAACGGAGAAACGGAATCCAGCAGACACCAGGTCCAAGTGGGTGAGGCAGCACTGAACGACGACGCGGGTTGGGCGCACGCGGTCACTGCCTGCGGGGAGTGCACCCGAAGGAACCGGACTGGGATGATCTTTCCTCCCAACCCGTTCCGTGTCGGAACAGCCTGTGCAGGAGGATGGGTCTTTGACGCGGAATCTGGAGACGAAGGCCAGCATGGTTGAGGATGCTTGCGAATACCGCAGCCCTTTGTGTTGTGTCATCGGCCAGATTGCCTGAAGGCCGATTGGCCGAACTGAATGAATAGACAAGGAGACAAGAAAAGGGCCTCGGGGGCCCTTGGTGCGAAGGCGGGCATCGGCTGGCCGGGCCTTCCAGATCGAGAATGACGCGCTTGAGGTTCGTCTCATCGAGGACCTGCTTGCCCTCGGAAGCGCCGAGCTGCTGGACCGCACGCCGGCATGTGTGCGGCGGGTGCTAGGGGACTGGCGGTCGTCCGGTGGAGACAGGATGGGAGTTCGAGTTCGTAAGAGGAGGTTTCTAGTGAACACCGAGATGTTGTCTGACTTCGATCATCCGGCAGTCCAGAGTAGGGCAAAGGAACTGACATCTGGTCGACCAACGCTTCTGGACAAGACGGAGAGCCTTTTCGGTTTCGTGCGAGACGAGATCCGATTGGGCTTTCCGCCGAAGTGGGATGAGGTAAGGGCATCTGAGACACTTCAGTACGAGATGGGATACTGCAATACCAAGGCGACCCTCTTCCTGGCCCTGTGCAAGGCGGCTGGTATTCCCGCTCGAATACACACGGGGCTCATCGATATCGAGATCATGCGAGGCATCTTCCCCCCATTTGCATTCCCGTTTCTTCCAAGCGCGGGTGGGCACACCTGGATGGAAATCGAAATCGCCGGCGAGTGGATGCCCATGGATTCCTACATCAATGACAGAGACTTCTATCAAGGAGCTGTGAAAAGGCTTCAGACGAGTGGCAAGACGACAGCCTTCTCGATATCCCACGCCAAAGGACCCAGCAGCTGTGAGTTCAACTTCGGCGAGAAGGGATTCGTGCAGATGGGAGCAGTCGTCGAGGATCACGGAACCTGGCACGACTATTCCGAGTACATGTCATCGGAGAAGTACTCTAGTATGAATCGAATGCAGCTGATGGCGTATCCTCTGATTGCGTGGCTCAGCAACCGAAACATCGAGAGGATCAGAGGGTAGTATCAGAGACGCCAGCGGAGAAGTCGCCAGCGCACCCATCTTTCCCGTTATGCGGCTTAGGGATTCTCGCAAGGGGACGAAACTATGTCTGTGGACTCCAATCGAGACTTGGCGATCCGTTATATCAGAGATGTGGTCGGTGGAGGGAACCTTGCGCTAATCGAGGAGCTGGTTCATCCAGAAGCACAGGACTTGAGCGGGCCGTGGTCGAAAGGGCCCGAAGGTTTCCGCGAACACATCCTGTCGTTCCGTTCTGCCTTCGACCCTGTGGTCTCTATTCAGCGTGTCATAGCCGACGAAGAGTATGCAGCGGTGTACTGGATGGGAAGGGGTCGCCATGTGGGGCCGGCGTTTGGCATCGAGCCTACTGGCATACCGGTGGAGAACGACTTCATAAGCACCCTCCGGTTCCGAGACGGGATGATCGTCCAGTATGAGGTCATGGTCGATATGCTCAGGCTCCTCGTCCAGCTGGGGTGCCTCGGCCCGTGGGAGAGCGAGTTCCCTAGGTGAGGTGTGTGGCCCACCCTAAGAGGTGGTTCGAGGCGAGCGTCGTTTTTCGCCCGTCATTGGGCTAGCGGTTCAAGGCCAAGGAA
>JASFVD010000388.1:0-3276 GCA_050050015.1 Anaerolineae bacterium
TGGCTCTCTACGTGCAGCCGTGGTGAGGTAGTCTCTCTCGCCGCGAGCCAGACGCACCTGGTGGCGCGGCACATCCCCTGTGGCGCTGGACGCACGAAGTGAGAGTCTGCACGCCCAGGAGCTTCTTCGCTAAGTAAGTGTATCCCCGCAATGGAGGCATGTCAAGCTACGGGTGATGCGTGCCAATGGTTGCCCGACCCGTTCACGGGCCGCCCACGAAGTATTGACATGGCTGCTCTTCTGGACTACCATTGGTCGCGCAGCTACAGATGTCCCAGATAGATTCCGGAGGGCCAGTGCAGGGAGAGGAATGAAGGCAGATGACGAACGGTATCCCGGGGTTTGACGCTGATCGTCGGGCAGGGCTTGCCACGCTGACCGAATGGCTCCGTCCAAGGGCGGAGCGGGTCCTGAGCCCCGTCGCGCGTCTGCTTGGCCGTCTTGGGATCCATCCCAACGCGATTACAGTCGTCGGCTTCCTCTTTCAAGTCGGCGTCGGGCTGCTGTTCTACCTGGGCCGCGTCCGGCTCGGCGGCCTCTTGTTGTTCATCGTGGCTCCACTCGACGCGCTCGACGGCGCCGTTGCGAGGGTGACCGAGAGGGATGGGCCTTTCGGCGCCTTCCTCGACTCCACGCTTGACCGGCTCTCCGACGCTGTCCTGATTATGGGTCTTGCGGCGCACGAATACCGGCGTGGGGAGCTTCTTCTGGCTGCGTTGCTGATTGGTGCCCTGGTCGCAGCCCTGATGGTGAGCTACACTCGCGCCCGCGCCGAGTCGCTCGGAGTCTCCTGCAAGGTTGGGTTGCTCACACGCCTGGAGCGTGTGACGTTGGCGGCCGTGATGTCTGCCCTTGGGCTGACCGCGTGGCTGGCCTGGGTGCTTGCCCTTCTCTCTGCGGTAACACTTGTCCAGCGCGTGGCTCACGTTCATCGCGTGTTCTCCCGACGGGAGTAGAGCTTGGCCCGTCGGCCTGTCGGCGTGACGACCTCCGTTTGATGCCATCCCCATCCATCGGGTCACCCTGCCTCCTGTAGCATTGCGTCGAACCGTTGCCAGCCGCACCTGCTGTTGGTATAATCCTGAGAGCCATGCAAGCTCTGACGGAGTCCTCCCCACGCCGCGGCCCCCCGATGGTCGAGCTGGGGGAGCTGACCAAGCGGTTCGACGGCTTCACGGCTGTGGACCACATCTCACTTTCCGTGTCGCGCGGCGAGATCCTGGCGCTCCTGGGACCGAACGGCGCAGGCAAGACCACGACCGTGCGCATGCTGGCGGCGATTCTACCTCCGACGACAGGTCACGCCATCGTGTGCGGCCTGAGTGTGGTCGAGTCGCCGCGTGAGGTGAGGCGCCGTGTCGGTCTATTGACGGAACATCCCGGGCTCTACGAGCGAATGCGGGGCGACCTCTACCTCGATTTCTTCGGGCGGCTCATGGGCGTCCCCGGCGACGCGCGCCAGAAGAGAATCACCGCGCTCCTGGATCAGTTGGGGCTGCTGGGGGTGGCGGGCCGCCGTATCGGAACTTACTCGAAGGGAATGCGTCAGAAGATGGCGCTGGCCCGAGCCATGGTCCACGATCCGGCGGTGCTGCTGCTGGATGAGCCGACCTCCGCCATGGATCCACACAGTGCCAAGCTCGTTCGGGATGCGATCCTAGGGCTGCGAGGCGACCAGCGAGCGATCATCATATGCACCCACAACATGGCTGTGGCCCAGGCTCTGGCTGATCGCATCGCCATCATCCAGCGAGGACGCATCATCGCTCGGGGCACGCTGCAGGCGCTCAGGACCCGGCTGCTCGGGCCGCCGCTGATGGAGCTGCGGTTTGATGACGCCGTCGACGGCGCTCACGATTCGCTCAGCAACCTGGTTCAGATCGAGGACCGGGGGCGGGGATGGATACGCTATTCGACGTCCGATCCGGAGAGGACGAATCCGTTGGTGCTCCGCGTGCTGGCTGAGCAGCAAGTGGGTGTGGTCACGCTGAGCGAGGTGCCGCGAAGCCTGGAGGAGGTCTACCTGAGGGCCGTTCGCCTCGCGAGGCAGGAGGGCGGGTACGTGCCGGATGAGCCAGAGGTCAGGTCATGGTGACGTCTACCAAGGGTGATGTGTGGCCCGGGCGCACTCAGCCAGGAGAGTCTGTGCGGCTGGTGCTAACCCTTGTGCGCCGCGAGGTCCGCGACACGCTGCGCGACTGGCGTATGGTGGTCCCGATTCTCATTCTGACGCTCCTCTTTCCACCGCTCATGAGTGTCGTGGCGCACATGGCGCTGGGCTGGGCGGCGTCTTACGAAGCCTCCATCGTTGGGGAACGGTTGATGCCGCTGCTCCTCATGGTCGTGGGGTTCTTCCCCATCTCCTTCTCGCTGGTCATCGCCCTGGAGACCTTTGTAGGAGAGAAGGAACGGAACAGTCTGGAGCCCCTCCTGGCAACTCCTCTTTCCGATGCGCAGCTCTACCTGGGAAAGGCTCTGGCGGCTATGGTCCTGCCCATCCTGGCCGCATACCTCGGCATCACGGTCTACCTGGGCGGGCTGTACTTCTTCGAGGGGTGGCTGCCCTCTCTGACACTTCTGACTCTGATCTTCCTTCTCACCACGGCCGAGGGCCTCGTCATGGTCTCGGGTGCAGTGATCATCTCCAGTCAGGCCACGTCCGTCCGTGCGGCGAATCTGCTGGCCAGCTTCATCATCATACCAGTGGCCTTTCTTATGCAGGGTGAGGCCCTGGTGATGTTCTGGGGGAACTACGATGCACTCTGGTGGATCCTTCTGTTCCTCGTCGTTGTGAACGGTGCCCTGGTCCGCATGGGAATACGCCTCTTCAACCGCGAATTCTTGCTGGGGCGGGAGATCGACCAGCTGAGCGTTCCCTCTCTGTGGCGGACGTTCTGGAGCTATTGGCGATGGGAGGACTGGGCTTTCGGCCTCGAGGTGGACGCGCTGCCGTCGGGCTTGCGCTGGATGGCATGGTTGGGAGGTCTATACCGGCATCATCTGCCGGACGTGCTGCGCCGGTCTTGGATGTCCATCGTGACGGTGCTGATTGCGCTCGGACTATCTGTCCTTCTCGGGTTCACGTTCGGCGCTCGGCATCCGCTTCCTAACGGCGTGATGAACCTCGGGGACATCTCGCCTGAGACGTTTACGGAAATACCCGCCGTCGATTGGCTGCCCACGTTCAGCATCTGGGGCTTGCTGGTTAACAACGTCCGAAGCTTGGCCGCTGCGACGTTGCTCGCCATCTTCTCGTTTGGCACGCTGGCGATTGCG
>JASFVD010000389.1:0-3270 GCA_050050015.1 Anaerolineae bacterium
CACGATGTTTCCTTCTCACCCGACGGCAACACGCTGGCCTTCGGGCTGCCGGATGGCTCTGTCCGGCTGTGGCGACTGAGCCGCGGTCGTGGGGGCGAAGACGGCCTCTCAGATCTCGAGGTCGTTTCGCTGCACACGTTGCGGGCAGGCGAAGACGCGATCTGCAGTCTCGATTTTGCTCCCGACGGACGCACTCTCGCGGCAGGATCTGGAGATGCCTCCGTCCACCTGTGGAGAGTCGTGGATGGAACGCACGTGCGGTCGCTCAAGGCACACACGAATGACGTGGTCAGCGTGGCCTACTCTCCCGACGGTGAGAAGTTGGCCACGGCTTCGCTGGATGGTGCCACGAGACTCTGGGAGATGGCGACTGGGACCATGATCCACGAACGCGACGGCTCGGCGGCTGCCACCGGCGTAGCCTTTTCCCTGGACGGATCCTTGCTTGCCGTGACGACGAGCACGGGCGAGCGACAACTCCTGAACGGTGCTGACTTGAGCCTGATGCGGGAACTGGAATCCACTGGAAGTGGAATGGGCGATATCGCGTTCTCGCCGGATGGGACCATGGTTGCAGCCGGGAATGCCTGGTACGAGGTGGCCTGGTGGAACGTGGCCGACGGCGCGCTCATGACCGTAGAGAGAGCGCACACAGACAGTGTCAACAGCGTTGCCTTCTCTCCGGATGGAGAGACGCTAGCCTCAGGTTCACTGGATGGCACGGTGAAACTGTGGCGAGTCCCCTCAATCCGGTAGAAGGTTGCCGACTAGTCTGCCAGAGGACGTGTTATGTCCGCCAATGACTTCCATGCCCCGTCGCGCGTGTCTGGCCTGCTATCGCTGATGATTCTTGTCTCCAATGCATGCGCCGGTTCGGGGATCGGATCTGCTTCGCAGACCGAGGCTGCTCCGACGGCGGATGTGACAAGCACGGCTGTGGCAGCGACCCTCTCAGCTGAGCCCACCGCGACTCCGACGCCCTACATCGACCATTGGACCGTCACCTCATTTCCTGTCTTCGAGGTGGTTCTGGAGAGACCCGCTGACTGGGAGGCCGTGGAGGGACCTCGTGACGGAGGAACCCGAGGAACCCGACTTGCCGGCCTCAACGGGTTCGTTCAGGTCGGAGCCATACGCGGCATGAACATCAACGATGTGGCCCGTGCGGAGGCTGACGACCGGCTCCAACCCTACGGCTCTAAGCCCATCATCGAGGAGCTCGATGTTCAGGGCCAGCCGGCGCGGCTCATTGCCCCCGACGGCCAAGCCGATGACTTGGCCCGACAGGCTGCCCTTGTTGTTGCGTATAGCCAACCTCTCAACATAGGTGGCCATCGCTACGACTTCTTGATCCTGTGGGCTGACAGACAGCACATCCGTCCCCTGGTGCAGACTCTGCGGTTCACGGCCGACGTCAGCTCAGGTACAACGCCCACGCCACGGGGCACTCCTGCCTGGGACCATCTTCCGCCTGGCCTGACCTACAGTACGTTCGACGGGCTGTGGCAGGTTGGCAAGGATGAGAAGCCCGTTCAGATTCACGCTGATGCCCAGGCCATCATCTCTCCCGACGGGCGTTGGCTCCTAAGCTACGACGCCATTGAGCGTGATGCCTGGTTGATTGACCGCATCGCAGGTACCGTGCGAAACCTGACTCACACGGCCGACGAGCTCGAGTGCTGCTTCCACTGGTGGCCCGCTCGCCCGGATCTCATTGTCTTCGGGTCCACGCGCCCCGAGGGTGGCACCGAAGGCCGACATCCACTGGGAGTCAGATACTATCCCGCCGCAGCCGGTCTTGACGGGCAAGATTATCGGATCCTGGACACGGAACACCAGATGAATACCTCCGGAGATCAAGGCTCCTTGGCACTGGCACCCGACGGGGGTACTATTGTCTATGGCATGGGGCGGCATGGCTGGCTCTATCGCCTCGAGAGTGGGGGCGCTGAGACGTTCGACCCACTAACGTACGGCCTGGATCTTGACGCACCGTTCCAGATCGCTCAGCCGGCGTGGTCACCGGGCGGTAGGCATCTGGCGTGGATCCTGAAGGGAGATGTCCTCAAGGATGGTAGCTCTGCCTGGACCGGCGTGGTGGTGTTCGACCTGGAAGCACGCACTGGGCAGATCCTCTACCGGTACGCATCCCAGGGCACGGGATGGCCCCCCACGCCGGTCTGGAGCCCCGACGGCGACTGGCTGGCCTTTGTCGACAGCTCCACTCCGGAGCAGGCGGGGCTGTGGGTGGCAAAGATGCGTCAAGGCTCGCGGATGCATCACCTGGGCCCCGGCGGCAACCCGGTATGGAGTCCCGACGCTCGATGGCTGGCCTTCCAGTCCGTGGGCGCGGAGGGGCCGCCCAGGTTCGCACTAGCCGAGGCAGGCGTGTGGCAGGTGAGGGCGCTTGATATACCGGGCGGACGGTATGGACAGCTGGTCGCCTGGACGGCTCCCGTAGCGGACGTGGCGTCCGGTATGAGCATCACAGGCACGGTGAAGGATGCATTCTTGAGTGCCCGTGTCATCCTGCTCCAGGAGCCAGTGGCGGGTTTTGACTCCATTGCCCTCACCGAGGAGACGGAGCTGGTGTCTGCAGATGGGAGCGTGATGCGATTGCGGGACACACGACCAGGCATGACGATCGAAGCGTTCGGTCGCCCCGGACTGTCGAATGCGCTGATCGCCACCAGGGTGCTGCTGCTTGCACGGACACCGACGCCATCGGCCGAGAATTGAACGGCGGCCGCCACCGGAGGATCTTGTGGACTACGCACGTTGGGTAATGGCTAGCGCGACGAAAGTGTCCATTCTGTCAGTCGTGATCCTGGCCCTGACCGGATGCGGCACCGCGCGGATGTCGCGCGGGGAACTGCAGCTCACGCCGCCTCCGGTCTCCAAGGCAGCGAGGCCGCCTCTGACGGCCACAGCGACGGAATCGCATACCCTCTTGCCGTCCGAGCCCAGCCCGAAAACGACTCCGACGCGACTGCCGAGCCCGACGGGCACCCCAAAGCCATCTCCGACAGCGATTCCGTCGCCAGCGGCGAAGATGGCTCCGACGCAGATTGCTCCGAAGGACCAGATGCCGCGCGTGCTTGCTTTCTCCGCAGAGCCGGTAGATACTGAGTCCGGGGAAGGGATTGCGCTCAGGTGGAAGGCAGTGGGGGAGAAAGCGACCCTCTGTCCCCTTCTGGGAGACAGCAGGGTGGGCTGCCGCTGCCTCTTCGACGTCTCTCTGACAGGATCTCACACCATTGAGCCCTCGGA
>JASFVD010000390.1:0-3268 GCA_050050015.1 Anaerolineae bacterium
TATCACGTGCTGCGTCGGTGGCTCGCGGACAACGAGGTGCAGCGGTTGCTCCGGGTCAACCGCTATCAGGGTGTGCTATGGTTCAACGAGGAAGCATTCAAGCAGGTCTTGTGGTGGATGATGATCGTCGCCACAGTGGCCATCGCGGCCGACGGAAGGGAAGCAGCAGCCGAGAGGATCGCGCAGTGCTATTGTGTGATAGAAGAGTTGCAGAGAGCTGGAGAGGCCTCGGGTTATCAGCTCGAAAACCTCCTCGAGGCCTCCAGAGCATGAGAAAGGCACTTGACTGCAAGCCGGAGAGTCCATCGTTGCCATTCGATACGCACATGGTAAAATCGAAACCGTGAAGAGATCTTCCCGAGCGTCCATTATTCCTGACCGTGCCAGCGAAACTAAGTAAGGGGATTCGACGTGCCACCTCTGCATTCACGGTCATTTCTACCAGCCCCCGCGGGAGGACCCCTTCACCGGACACATCCCCAGGGAGCCAAGCGCCGCTCCCTACGCGAACTGGAACGAGCGCATAACCGCCGAGTGCTACAAGCCCAATGCCAGTGCCGGTAACTTCCAGCGGATCAGCTTCAATCTGGGTGGGACGTTGGCTCGCTGGCTGGACCGACACGCTCACGAGACCTACCAGCGCATCGTCAGTGATGAGCAATCGTACCGAGATGCTCACGGCATGGGAAATGGCCTGGCGCAGTCCGTCCATCACACGATCCTGCCCTTGGCTCGCCGGCGCGACAAGATCTGTCAGGTGCGCTGGGGAGTCGCGAGCTTCGAACATCGCTTCGGCCACCGACCCGACGGTATGTGGCTCCCTGAGATGGCGGTGGACTACGAGACGCTGGAGGTGCTGGCCGCAGAGGGCATTCGCTTCACGATTCTCTCTGACGAGCAGGTGCGCGGGGACCTGAAGGCAGGCGGCGGACCTTACCGAGTGCGGCTCAAGGATGGCGGAAACATCGCCGTCTTCGTGCGCGATCGACACCTGTCCAACGAGCTGTCATTCAGCATGCCGGATTCCGCGTACGTCGAAGAGTGGTTAGAGGAACACGTCGGATGGCGCTGCCAGAGGGATGGCCTGCAGATCATCGCCACCGACGGAGAGACCTTCGGTCACCATCACCGGCAAGGCGTCAAGGTACTGACCGAGATACTCGACGCAGCGGGGGACCACGTGTATCAGCTCTCTACCTTGGGGCGCTACGTGCGAGAGCACCCTCCCGAGAATGAGATCGAGGTGATTGAGAACACCGCTTGGAGCTGTTCTCACGGATTGGACCGTTGGCTTGTCGGGTGTGACTGCACACCCGGAGACAGCCGGTGGAAGGGAGCACTCCGGCGAGCCCTCGATAACGTGGCCTGTGGTTTGGATCAGATCTACGTCTGCGAAGCACAACAGCTAGGGATCGAGCCCTGGCCCCTCCGGGACGGCTACATCGACGTCGTATTGGGCAAGGTATCGGGAGAAGCCTTCCTAAGCGACAACGGGCTGGAAGACCTGATAGACGAAGAGAAGAACCGCCTGCTCCACCTATTGGAGGCGCAGTTTCATCGCCAGAGGATGTATGTGAGCTGCACTTTCTTCTTTGGCGGCCTCGATCGCCACGAACCCCGCTACGCCATCGCCAACGCTGTCCGCGCCTTGGCCTTGACCCGCTACGCTACCGGTGAGGACCTCTCCCACGGCTTCCGACGCGACCTGGCCGTCTCGGCGAGTCGAAGAAAGGAGCTCACAGGAGCGAACATCTTCGATGAAATCGTCAGCCGGGCGAAGTTGAGTTAATCGCCCTTCTGCAACGGCCCCCTGCCCGCGGCCCCCGGCTACAAGACTCCCGACCGGGAGCCCGGACCTGGCCCGGCACGTGGTCTCGGGGCGCAGAGACCGACAGAGATCCCTGCGCCCCCGTGAGCTGGATCTTACATCCGCGCCGTCTTCGCGAACGCAGATGGTACGTCAGACAAGACAGTTCAGCCAGTGAGTGACAAAGAAACCCTTAAACCGCAAGACTGGAGCCAGCCCCGCAAGACGCCGTCGTATTCCGACATTGATCTTAACCGTTGGCGGGACTACGACCACGTGTGGACGGACAGTCTCTGGCTCATCGACTCCCGCGACAAGAGCGGAGCCCATCAGCTCGACTACCATGGCAACTTTGTGCCACAGATCGCCAGGCAGATGCTCCTGCGCTATACACAGGAGGATGACATTGTCCTCGACCTGTTCCTCGGATCGGGAACTAGCGCTATTGAGGCCCAGCGCCAGCGACGGCGCCTAGTAGGTGTCGACCTAAATGCGAAGTTGCTCGACGGCGTAGAGGACAAGATTTCCCCAGAGTTGTTAGGCGATCGTATCCGCCTGCTGGAGGGGGACGCCACAACAGACGACGTGGCGAATCGGGTGCGCGAGACGCTGGCCTTGATGAGAGCTGAACATGCTCAACTCTTGATCCTGCACCCTCCGTATCACGACATCATCCGCTTCTCTGAACACCCGGACGACCTGTCCAATGCCAAAGACCTGGACACATTCCTCGCAATGTTCCAGAACGCGGCACGCCGAGGCTTCGAGCTGCTGGAGCCCGGTCGCTTCGCCGCGCTGGTCATCGGCGACAAGTACACGCAGGGAGAACTCATCCCCCTCGGCTTCCACTGCATGGCGCGCATGCAGCGCATCGGCTTCCGAATCAAGGCAATCATCGTGAAGAACATAGAGGGGAACGAGCGAGGGAAGGGACGGGACAGCAACCTGTGGCGCTACCGGGCCCTGCGCGGAGGGTTCTACATCTTCAAGCACGAGTATGTAATGGTGTTTCGAAAGCCAGCGTGAGCGGCTCAGCGCATGCCGGCTGCCCGGTCCCGAAGGGCTCATCCCGATCCAGTAGCCCCACGCGTCCGCTAAACTCGTTGCCGAGCCCGGCGTACCGCTTATTCGTCCAGTTCCATCTCCGGCTGTCACACAAAGACGCCGTCGCGATAAGTCTCAAGCCAGACCGGGGTGATGCAGCGAGGACCCCATGAGGCCTACGGTACCCTCTCACATTCCGTGATCTTGCCAGCCGCTCGCGTCGATCGCGACTGACTGGCGACCGCTTGACGCCGACTGCTCGGTGGCTCGACGAGCGGCGACGATGGTCTCTCCCATCCTGGCAAGGCTCCGCGTGCGGTCGAAGCTACACGCTGCGCGTCCCTCAGGCCAATCGCAAGACCAGGCCGGACTCTTGTCCGCCCCGCGGTTCAGGCCAGCCGACCGATCAGTTGTCCA
>JASFVD010000391.1:0-3266 GCA_050050015.1 Anaerolineae bacterium
TTGCGAGATGCCGGAGCTGAATCAACCGCCGACACACCGCGGGTAAGGGCTGATGGCAGGCGATACGTCTTCATTCATCCTCATTCAACATGCGGTGTACTTCTCGAGCTCTACGAGAGAGCAGAATGAGAGACCGGATTGAAGGCTTGCTGACCAGGCTGAGAAGAGGGATCAGGCGCGCGGACCAGGCCTTTGAGAAGGTGGAAGGAGAGTCCTGGGAACTTGTGGTGTATCCGAGACCGTATCCATGGACCGTGCGTGATCTCTTGGCTCACTTGGCGTCGGCTGAGGAGAGCCTGCTCTGGGTGGCCCAGGATGTGGTGAGCGGAGGTGTTGGCGCGCCAGAAGGATTCGACTTCGAAGGATACAATGCCTCCGAACAGGAGCGGCTGGCTAAGGTGCTGCCGGCACAGCTCCTTCGCGAGTTGAGGGAGCATCGTGCGGAGACGATTTCGTGGGTCGAAGGGCTTGACGAAAGTCTCCTGACCGTCGTGGGGCGTCATCCAGCCCTGGGCGAGATTAGCGTGGAGACATTCATAAGGGCTATCTACGGCCATCAGTTGATGCATGTGCGGGACTTGATGCGCATCTTGGCGCAGGAAGACATGGCCGAGGACCAGCGCGGCGGCTTCCCTCGTCAAGTAGGACGGACATAGATCTACGGAGGAAAGCATGACAGAACAAACTATGATTCGCGTGGAGCCAGGTGCATTGAAAGCATTCTGCGTGCGGACGCTGAACCGGATGGGAGTCCCAGAGGAAGACGGTCGCATCACGGCCGATGTGTTGGTCAGCGCCGACATGCGAGGGACGAGCAGTCACGGAGTGGCTCGCCTACGTCGCTACGTCAACGGTCTCCGCGACGGGATGATGATCGCCAAGCCGGATATCGAAGTGATCACCGAGACGCCGACGACGGTCGTGATAGACGCCGGAGGCGGACTCGGTCAGCCGGTGTCATACCAGGCGATGGAGACGGCGATCGAAAAGGCAGAGGCCTATGGCACCGGATTCGCCACCGTCCGCAACTCCAATCATTTTGGCATCGCGGGTTACTACGCCATGATGGCCTTGGACCGCGACTGCATTGGCATCTCGATGACCAACGCTTCCGTACTTGTGGTTCCGACCTTCGGAAGGGATGCCATGCTGGGCACCAATCCCATCTCGGTCGCGGCTCCAGCTGGGGAGGAGTGGCCCTTCGTCCTGGACATGGCGACCAGCACCGTGCCTCGTGGAAAGCTGGAGGTCTACCAGCGGCTTGAGAAGCCGCTCCCCACGGGTTGGGCCACCGATGAAACGGGGCAGCCAACCAGCGACACCGAGCAGGTCTTGAAGAACCTGAAGGAACGCGCTGGCGGGGGACTGTTGCCGCTTGGGGGTGCCGGTGAGCTGCAGGGCGGGCACAAGGGCTATGGCTTGTCGCTGCTGGTTGACATCCTCTGTGGGGTTCTTCCGGGCGCGGCCTATGCCAATCTAGTCTATCCCAAGGATGATGAGGGGAACGCACTCCCGTCGGAGATTGGGCATTTCTTTGGGGCTTGGCGTGTCGATGCGTTCCGCCCGCCGGAGGCATTCAAGGACGCGATGGATGACCTGCAAAGTCGGCTCAAGAACGCCCCCAAGGCGGAGGATCAAGAGCGCATCTACATCCACGGAGAGAAGGAGTACGAGGAAGCGGAGAAGAATGCCCGTATGGGCGTGCCTCTGAACCCCAAGGTGGCAGCCGATCTCCGAGCGTTTGGGAAGGAGCTGGATGTGGAGTATGATTTGGAGTAGTGAGAGGTGACGTCGTGAATGGACTGGAGCCGGTGGCCAAGCTGCTGGTGAGCATGGGCGTTGCGCTTGTCCTGATTGGCGGCCTCGTGTGGCTGTTCTCCAAGACATCCTTCTTTGGTCACCTGCCGGGCGACATACGGATTGAGCGTGACGGCTTCACCTGCCTGATACCTTTGGTCAGCTCGATCATCCTCAGCATATTGCTGACGGTTGCGTTGAACGTCATTGTGCGGATCATCAATCGCTAGTGAGGAGGACGACGTGAGTCCGTTGTTCGGTTATATCAACGTGCTTTCGGCCCTTCCCATCATGTTGGCGCACCTGGCGGGCGTGGTAGTAGCGCTCATCCTGCTGATTCGTCAAGACAGAAGACGAGCGCCGTCAATCTTTGCGCTGGTTGGCTTCGGTCTGCTTCTCGCTGTCGACGTGGCCAAATTCACCCGTGGACCGATCATTCGACAGCTGTTGCACAGGACCGCCGTGGGAGATCGCGCTGCAGTGCACGGGGTTAGCTGCTGTTGCGGGCTGTTTGACGTGGCGGCCATGGCATGCCTCATCCTCGCGCTATGGCAAGCCTTGGCGAGCTCTGTCGGAGAGGGAGCTGGCTAGAGACGGTGAAGACTGCCGAGTTTGACTATCACCTTCCGCCCGACCTGATCGCTCAGGAGCCGGTGGAGCCTCGGGATGCTTCACGACTGATGATCGTGGATAGAGGCACGGCGGAGATCGCGCATCACCGTTTCGGCGACTTACCGAGTCTCCTTGCCCGCGGTGATGTGCTGGTTCACAATCAGACTCGAGTGATACGGGCGCGCTTGTTTGCCAGAAAGCCGACCGGTGGCAAGGTCGAGATCGTGCTACTCCGGAAGCAGGGGAGCGGGTCAGCCGAGAAGTCGAGAACCTGGGAGACGTTGGTCGGCGGCAGCGGCGTGCGACCAGGCTTGACCCTCACACTACTCGATGGCCCGGATGGCGCTCCAACCAACGCCCGGGCTGAGGTGATCTCGCGGGGCGAGCGTGCGCTTCGTGTGCTGACGTTCGACCAGCCCGTTCTCCCGCTATCAGAGGCGATAGGCGTGACCCCACTGCCACCCTACATCCATAAGACCCTTGGCGACGACGGGCGGTATCAGACTGTCTACGCGCGCAGGCCGGGTTCTGCTGCGGCACCTACGGCCGGGCTACACTTCACCCCGGAGCTACTGCACCTCCTGCGTGACGTGGGGGTGCGCTCCGAGTTCGTCACCCTCCATATTGGGCTGGATACGTTCCAACCTGTGCGCGAGCAGCACGTCGAGGAACACCAGATGCACAGCGAGTACTGTCTCTTGCGTCCAGAGGCAGCGAAGCACATCAACCAAACGAAGCTCGCGAGGGGGAGAGTGGTGGCGGTGGGGACCACGAGTGTTCGCGTCCTGGAGACCGCAGCCCTGATGGCAGGGCGGAGTGGGGGAAGCTCGGGAACCTGCCCCCTACAGACCGTCGTT